>CAZEQN010000045.1:0-14201 GCA_964514335.1 uncultured Anaerolineaceae bacterium | reverse complement strand
TCTCTTGCCCGGACGCGATGAACCGGTCACCATCGGCAAGCGCAACCAGATTAACAACTACTGTATTGGTATTCAATCCAACTGGGGCGGCTGCACCTCCTGCCACGCGGGCTATGGTTTTGACAATGCCGATTTCGACTTCACCAATGTAGAAACGATTGACTGCCTGGCCTGCCATGACACCAGCGGCCAGTATGTCAAAGGCAATGCCGGTCTGCCGGTGGAAGGCGTGGACCTGCTCGTCGCCGCCCGCAGCGTCGGCCTGCCCACCCGTGAAAACTGCGGCGCCTGCCATTTCAATGGTGGCGGCGGCAATGCCGTCAAACATGGCGACCTGGACCAGACTCTCTATTTCCCCACCGCCGCTATTGACGTCCACATGGGCAAGTATGACTTTCAATGCATTGATTGCCACCGCACCACCGACCATCAGATTGCCGGTCGCTCGCTCTCCGTCAGCGTGGACAATGCCAATCAGGTCTACTGCACTGACTGCCACATCGAAGCCCCGCATTCAGACCAGCGCATCAACACCCATCTCGACTCGGTGGCCTGTACCACCTGCCATGTACCTCAGGGCGCCGTACGCGATGCCACCAAGATGAACTGGGACTGGTCCACCGCCGGGCAGGACATCCCGGAAGACACCCATCTCTATCTGAAAATCAAAGGCACTTTCGTTTATGAGGCCAACTTCATCCCCACCTACCTGTGGTGGAACGGCACCGGTGACCGCTACATCCTCGGCGACCCGATTGAAGACGATGGCATCACTTCAATTAACCAGCCGCTGGGCGATATCAATGACCCCAATGCCCTCATCTGGCCCTTTAAGGTACACACCGCCAACCAACCCTATGACCCGGTCTATAACTGGCTCGTCCAACCCCAAACCGTGGGCGAATACTGGGTGAACTTTGACTGGTACGCCGCCTTCGAGAAAGGCATGGAAACTGTCGGCTTGCCCTGGAGCGGCGAAGTCGGCTTCACCGAGACCGAAATGTTCTGGCCGCTGGCCCACATGGTCCAACCCAGGGAAAACACCCTGCAATGCGAAGCCTGCCACAGCCCCAACGGGCGGATAGACTGGCTCTCCCTCGGTTACCCCGGCGACCCGCTCACCTGGGGCGGCCGCACCACACCCTGACCCATGAGACTCTCGATGAACTCACTCCCCACCCCCTTCCTGCGTTTCCGCCGCTACCGCTGGGTTGTCATCTCGCTGACTCTGGCCCTGCTGCTACTTTCTGCCAGCCAGGTGTTTGGTCGTACCGAACCTGCTCTGCCTGAACAGGGCAGTCCGATTCACCCCGCCATCCCCCTGCTGGACAAAGATGGCGTCAATGTGCTTGAAAGCGGCCTGCCGGTATCCACCATTCAGACCTGTGGCGCCTGCCATGACACAGAATTCATCGCCCGTCACTCCTTCCATTCAGATGCCGGCCTGAACACATACGATGCAGATGGCAACGTAGCCGCCGGCCACAGTTGGGATAGCAGCCTGGGGCAATTTGGCAATTGGAACGCCCTGCTCTACCGTGATCTCTCCACCAGCGATGCCGAACG
Source organism: uncultured Anaerolineaceae bacterium (assembly GCA_964514335.1). Taxonomy (GTDB): domain Bacteria; phylum Chloroflexota; class Anaerolineae; order Anaerolineales; family UBA11579; genus SCUK01. The sequence goes on along the minus strand of CAZEQN010000045.1, from coordinate 12,635 downwards.
CATTGACCTGACCACCCCCGATTGGGTGCGCCTGTTTGGGGCACGCCATGTCGGCGGCGGTCCGGCCGAAATCAGCCGCAACGGCCAGCCGCTCACCAGCCTTACGCCATCGGCCCGCAACCCGGAAACTGCCACTCTTAATCCGGACACTGGCCGCCTGACAGCCTGGGATTGGAAAAAATCCGGCACCATCGAGATGAATTGCTTTCTCTGCCATCTCGCCCAGCCGGATAACACCGCCCGCACACAGACGATTGAATCCGGCCAGTTCGGGTGGGCCAACACCGCCACCCTTACATCCACCGGCCTGGTTCAATCGAGCGCCAACGGTTTCACCTGGGACCCAGCCGCCTTTGATGAAAGCGGCCTCGCCAGCGCCAGCCGCCTGCAAATTCAGGACCCCTCGAATGCCAATTGCGGCCTGTGCCACGGGCTCGTATACGACAGTCTCTCCGAGCCGGTAACACTCAACGACCTGAACCAGAGCGATTGGCGCACCTTCACCACCGGCCAGATTCTTTCCGGCCAGCGTCTCTCCAACTCCGGCCTCAACCTGGAAGACAAGGCCAGCCTCTCCCGCTCCTGGGATGTACACATCGAGCGCGGCCTCGAGTGCGTGGATTGCCACTACTCCCTGAACAACCCGGTCTTCATTCAGCGTGATGCCGCCAGCCAGCCCGACCACCTCACCTTTGACCCCCGCCGGTTGGACTTGGGCGATTATCTTTATCAGCCCCTACACCAGTTTGCCCGCGGCCAGAGTGCCGTCTCGCCGGAACTTTGGAACACTATGCGCCGCTGCGAATCCTGCCATGATGCCGGAGCCGCCCATACCTGGCTGCCTTATGTGGAGCGTCACACCACCGCCCTAGCCTGCGAAACCTGCCATGTCCCCGAGGTCTATGCTCCCGCCATTCCCGCCCGCGCCTGGACAGTGCTGGATGCCGCCGGTAAGCCCCTTACTGAACCTCGAGGCGTCAACGGCGACCCCGCCAGCCCGGCCAGCCTGATTTACGGTTACACCCCGGTTATCCTGCAACGCACCACAGTAGACGGCGCTTCAGCGCTTGCTCCCTACAACCTGGTTGCCAGTTGGTACTGGGTCTATGGTGAGCCCGCCCAGCCGGTGCGCCTGCAGGACCTCACCGCCACCTGGTTTGAGGGCGACACCTATGCCACAGAAGTCATGGCCGCCTTTGATAGCGACCAGGATGCCACCCTTAACACGGCCGAGTTACGGCTGGACACTCCCGAAAAAGTTGCCCTGATTACCGCTCGCCTGGCCGCCCTCGGTCTGGAAAACCCCCGCATTGTCGGCGAAGTCCAGCCCTACAGCATCAACCACACCGTTGCGCGCGGCGAATGGGCCACCCGCGACTGCTCCACCTGCCACGGCGAGCAATCCACCCTCGGCGCGGAAATCACGCTGGCCAGCTATATCCCCGGCGGCGTACTGCCAGAATTCGTTACAGACACCTTCACCTCACCCTCTGGCGATTTTGTAACAGACGAGTCCGGCGCATTGAGTTACCAGCCCGCGCCAGAAAATGACGGTCTCTACATTCTCGGCCACAACAGTATCACCTGGGTGGATTGGTTCGGCGTGCTCGCGTTCCTTGGCACATTGCTGGGTGTCACAGTCCACGGCGGCCTGCGCTATCTCGCCCTGCGTCGCTTACCAGCCCACGAACCAAAACTCAAGCGTGTTTACATGTACACCCTGTACGAGCGCCTCTGGCACTGGCTGCAGACCTTCACCATCTTCATTCTGCTTTTTACCGGGCTGATAATCCACAAGCCGGAAATGTTCGGGGTGTTCTCCTTCAATGGCGTGGTGCTGGTACACAACATTCTGGCCGCTCTGCTGGTACTCAACGCCGCCCTGTCTTTCTTCTACCATCTCGTCAGCGGCGAAATCCAGCAATACATCCCGCGCCCCTACGGGTTCTTTGACCAGGCCGTTTTGCAGGCCAAATTCTACCTGCGCGGTATCTTCAAGAATGAGCCGCACCCATTTGACAAGACCCCCCAGGCCAAGCTCAACCCGCTCCAGAAGATGGTGTACTTTGGCATCCTGAATGTCTTGCTGCCGCTGCAAATCCTTACCGGCGCATTAATGTGGGGCGCCCAACGCTGGCCGGAAGCGGCCAATGCCCTGGGTGGCCTGCCGCTGCTCGGGCCGGCCCACACGCTGATCGCCTGGCTCTTTGCCACCTTTATCGTTGCTCACGTTTACCTGACCACCACCAGTCACGAACCGCTGGCCGGGATAAAAGCCATGATGCTCGGCTGGGACGAGGTGGAAAGTCACGACTCGCACGCACAGAAGGAGTAAACCATGACCACCGCTACCCAAGCTGCACCTGCCAAAGTACGCCGGGTCCGCGAACCCAAACCCTACGTCCACCCCTACCTGGGCGGATTCTTGCTCGGCCTGGTGCTGTTTGCCGCCTTCTTCATTACCGGAAACGGACTCGGCGCATCCGGCGGGCTGAACCGCTATGTAGTTTTTGTTCAGGACCTGATTGCTCCGGAACATGTAGACCAGACTGGCTACCTGCTCGCCATGGCCGGCGGCGACCTGAACCCGCTGGATAACTGGGTCGTCATTATGAGCGCCGGCGTGTTATTGGGCGGCTTTGCTTCCGGTTGGCGCAACGGCCGCATCAAACTGGAAACCAACAAAGGCCCCAACATAACCAACCGCACCCGTTGGGGCATGGCCTTCCTCGGTGGCAGCATCATGGGCTATGGCGCTCGCCTGGCCCGTGGCTGCACCAGCGGCCAGGCGCTATCTGGCGGGGCCGTGCTCTCGGCTGGCAGTTGGATATTCATGTTCGCCGTGTTTGGCGGGGCCTACGCCCTCGCCTATACACTGCGCCGCTTCTGGAACTGAAAGGCTATCCCATGCCACTCTTCCCCCTCCCCCTCAACACCCTGATTGGCACGCTCGGCACCTATGCCGTCTACCTCGTCATCGGCTTCGCTTTCGGCTACGTCCTTGAGATTTCCGGTTTTGGCAATTCGCGCAAACTGGCGGCCCAGTTCTACTTCAAGGAACTCACCGTACTCAAAGTGATGTTTACCGCCATCGTGGTCGCCATGGTGCTCATCTTCCTCGCTTCCGCCATCGGCCTGCTGGACTACAACCTGGTGTGGGTCAACCCCACCTATTGGTGGCCCGGTATCGTCGGCGGCCTGATTATGGGCGTCGGCTTCATTGTCGGCGGCTTCTGCCCCGGCACATCCATTGTGGCAGCGGCAACGGCCAAAATCGACGGCATCTTCTTCCTCGGCGGTGTCTTCTTTGGCATCTTCCTGTTCGGCGAGACCGTCGGCCTGTATGAACCCTTCTTCAACTCCTCGTACGCCGGCCGCCTCACCCTCATGGATTGGCTCAACCTCCCTACCGGGGTAGTCGTCCTCGGGGTGGTCCTGATGGCTCTGTTCATGTTCTGGGGCAGCGAGCAACTGGAACGCATCTTCGGTCAGCGTGACCTCACCAAAGAGCCGCGCACCCGCCTGTACGGTGCCGGCGCGCTGGTGCTGGTCGCCGTGGCCGTGCTGCTCATCGGCCAGCCCACCAATGCCGACAAGTGGACCCGCATCGCCCCGGAGCGCCAGGCCCAGTTAGATGCCCGCGCCGTTCAGATTCACCCCGGCGAGCTGCTCACTCTGCAGGAAGACCGGCGCTTGAGCATCCGCGTGCTGGATGTACGCGATGAAGCCAGCTTCAATCTTTTCCACCTCACAGATGCGGAGCACCTGCCGCTTGCCACCCTGGCGGAAGAAGTGCCCGCCCTGCTGCTTGCGCCCGCCAATACGGTATTTGTGCTGGTCAGCAACGATGAAGCCGCCGCCACCGAAGCCTGGAAGTTACTCACCGCCGAGGCGGTGCCAAATATCTACATCCTGGAAGGCGGGCTAAATTACTGGCTCTTCCTCTTTGACAACGGCATCGGCGATTATGACCCCGCCCTGTTTACCGCCGGAGATGACACCCTGCGCCACCCGTTTGATGCCGCACTTGGTGACCGACTCCCGGCTGCCCGCCCAAACGCTCACTCGGTGGATTTAAAGTTTGAACCAAAAGTTAAACTCGAACTCAAACGCGGCCCCTCGGGTGGCGGCTGCGGCTAACTCACTCAACCTGAACATCCTCAAACCCGGCGGGCAAGCACTCTCTCACCCGCCGGGTTTCTCTTTAATTTTCACGCTCCAGCAGGCTGGAAGCAATTCCGAACAGCAACTTGCCCGCCTCGCCGCGCGGGGCGGCTTGCTCAAGGGCCGTCAAAGCCGCCCGCGTCAGGCGCTCGGCCTGTTGCTGGGTATACTCGCGCGCCCCCGCCAGTTCCAGCGCATCCACAACCGCCAGTGGCTGCACGACCCCCGGCCTGCTGGCACGCCCCATGGCATACACCACCGGCAAAGACTTCTTGCCGGAGGTCAGGTCGCTCTCGTTACTCTTGCCAGTAATCCCCGCATCCCCCCACACGCCCAGCAAATCGTCCTTCACCTGGTAGGCCAACCCCAAACTGCGCCCAAACTCATAGTACAGCGTTTGGGTTTCCGGGCTGGCGTCAGCAGTCAGCGCCCCCAGTTGCATCGCTACTGCCAGCAGGGAGGCTGTCTTGCCTTCCACCATTTCCCAGTATTCATCCATCCCGAGTCCATTGCGCTGCTCATAGGTCAGGTCCAGATGCTGCCCCTGCGTCAGCCGGATGCAAGCCGTCAGCAACAATCGAGTTGCCGCCAGCGCCTGTTCAGCCGAAAGTGTGCGTTCCAGGTCCAGCGCCGCCAGATTGGCCAGCACAAACATCAGGTCGCCGGCATTGATGGCACGTGCCACATCCCACCGGTGCCACACCGAAGGTCGTCCGCGTCGCAGGTAACCGCTGTCCTGAATGTCATCATGAATCAGGGTGAAGTTGTGCAGCAATTCCACCGCCGCCGCGGCCGGTACTGCTTTGCGCCAGTCGCCCCCGGCCGCTTCAGCCGCCAGCAACAGCATCACGGGCCTTATGCGCTTGCCGCGTGCCTTTTCCACATCCATTATTTCGTCCCAACCCAAAGCATAAGCCAGCATGCCCTGTAACTCGGTGGCGCTTGGGCGGTCTGCCACCCGGGCGACGTAACCCCGCATCGCTTCTTCGACTGCATCCAGCATGACTTGCATTTTATGGTTGCCGTTCATCCTCAATCTCCTCGCAAATTTACCGATAATGGTTGCATTTCCAGATACACTCCCGGGTGAGGCTCCAAAGTCGCCCCCATATGGGCATACACCGGTTTGAGCAATGGGCCCGGGTCAAACCGTAACAAAATGGTCGCCAGCACAATCTTGGCTTCCAGCAATCCAAACGCCGCCCCAATGCAATTGCGCGGCCCGCCGCCAAAAGCCAGCCAGGTGTAAGGGCGCGGCCTTGCGCCAGCATGCCGCGCCGGGCGAAATTCATCCGGCCCTTCCCACTCGGCCGGGTCACGCTGAGTCAGGTAAATGGAATACAGCACCCGCTCACCCGCCCGGATGAGATACCCGGCATACTCCATATCAACCGCCGCCACCCGTGAACCTAAATGTATGGGCGGGTACAACCGCAAAGTCTCATGGATGACCTGATCCAGTAGCGGCAGTCGGTTCAGCCTTTCAATATCCAATGCCTCTAAATTCAGCCCAGCAGCCCGGATTTCATTGCTTAGCAGTTGCGCCGTCTCCGGGTGCTGGCCGAGCAGCGCGAACACCCAGGCCAGCAAGGCTGTGCTGGTGTCATGGCCGGCAATCAGCATTGTCAGCAATTGGTCGCGAATCAGGTCATCGTCCAGCCCACTGGCAATCAACAGGTCAAGCAAAGTTTCTCCACCGCCGGTCGTCCGCCGTTCACGAATGAGTGCAAATAAATATTCGTCCATTTCTTTCAAACCGCGCCGGCGGCGGCGCCGCACGTTCGGCAGCACCATCCACAGCCCCGGCGAGATGTGTGCAATGGCCGCCAATACCGGCTGCCACATGCGCTTGATTTCCGGCCCCATATCTGCGCCAAATAAAGTATCTGTCAGAATACGCAGCGCGATCCGCCGCATTTCAACCAGCATATCCACCGGCTGCCCGGCTTGCCAGGTACGGCTCTCTTCCAACGTAATCCGGACCATACTGGCCGCATATTCCACCAGCATCCGGCGGTGCAGGGCGGGGTTCATCAGCCGCCGCAACTCATCATGTGCTTCACCATCTTCTACCAGCACGCCATGCCGCAGCAGGTCGGTCACCGGGTCGCGCTCATTGCGCCAGTGCAGCGCCCCGCGCTCCTCCACCAGCACAAAGCGGGCGGCCTCGGGACCAGCCAGCACTACCGGCCGAAATCCAGGCACATTGATACGAAATGCCTCGCCCAGCCCGCGATGAAATACCCGCAAGGCAGCCAGCGGTGAACGTTCAGCCAGCATAGCCCGCAATGCAGCCAGCCCCAGTTGTGGATCAGCCACCGGCAACTCGCGCCCCGGTGAGTTCAAGGCGCCCATCTCAAAATCCATCTTCCAGCAGCAGTTCAGCCGCCACTTTACCGGAGAGCGTTACCATCGGCACGCCGCCTCCCGGGTGCGTTGTACCACCTGCCAGGTATAACCCGCGCACCTTTGGCGCCCTGTTATGCGGTCGCCGAAACGCGCCCCAGCGATTGTTGGAGGTAAGCCCATAGAGGGCGCCGCGTTGCGCCCCCGTCATGCGTTCAATATCTGCGGGCGTGAGTATCCGCTCGACCTCAATCTTGTCACGGATATCCAACCCAAAGGTTGCCAGCCGCGTCAGCACTCGGTCGCGGTACTCCTGCGCCCGCGCCGCCCAATCCCAGCCCCTCCCCAATGGCGGCGCGTTTACCACCACAAACCAGTTCTCACAACCCGGCGGGGCATCCTCCGGCGTACTGCGGGCCCCAATGCTGATGTACACCGTCGGCTCATCCGGCGGTTCGCCTGCTTCAAAAATCTGCTCAAACTCGCGTTTTGAATCGCTGGAGAAGAAGATATTGTGCTGAACCAGTTCAGGGTGTGTCCCGCGCACCCCCAGCAGCAACACAAAGCCGGAACATGAAAGTTCTGCCGCGTCGGCAGGTGGCCCACTTTCCTGCCGGCCCGGCAGCAGCTTGCTCTGCAAGATTCCAGCATCTACATTCGCCACCACCGCCGTTGCCGCAAACAATCGCCCATCATCACAGCGCACACCCTGTACTGCGCTATTTTCAATCAGTATTTTTTCCGCCCGCGTGTTTAATTGGATTTCCACTCCCAATTCTCGCGCCAGCCTTTCATAGGCTCGCCCCAATGCCATGACGCCGTCCTCTGGCATAAACACGCCCTGCGCCAATTCCACATGAGCAATCACATTCAACGCCCCCGGGGCCAAAAAAGGGCTGGCCCCCACATAAGTCGCAAAACGCCCCAAAAACTGGCGCATCTCTGCGCTGTTGACAAACGAGTCTATTGCCTGTTGCATGGTTCGCAACCCGTCAAATCGCAAAACCTCCCACGGTTTCACTTTGAACAAGCTCGCCAGCCGCGGCGGCCGGTCATGGATAAAGACCGGCGCCGTCAGACGGTAGAGGTTAGCGGCGTAGGCCATAAATTTCTGATAGCCAGCTACATCTTCCGGTGCGAAGGCCGCAATTTGCCGGTTCATTTCAGCGATGTCCGTTGTAGCATCCAGACGGTTGCCATCCGCAAAGAAGTAACGCGTCAGTGGCTCGACCGGATTCAAGCGTACATAGTCTTCCAGGCGGCGGCCTGCCGCGGCAAATAACTCTTCGAATACGGGGCGCATCGTGATGACCGTTGGGCCGGTATCCCAACGGTAGCCACCGGCACGCCACTCGCCCAGCTTGCCACCCACCTGGCTGTTCTGCTCCAGCACCACCACCTTGCGACCCGCGGCCGCCAGTCGAATGGCCGCGCTCAAGCCTCCCATTCCAGCCCCAATTACCACCACCTGCCCGGTCTTCTGCGCGCCCATCAGCGATTTACCCCCGGCCGCAAAACCCGGCCCTTCCATACCGGCCCGCCATTCCAATGCCACCACAACGCCTGCCCGGCCACCACGGTCATCAGCATGACCGAAACCGGCATCCCCAACGCCCAAAGGGGAGATTCCCGATTCGCTGCTGCGCTTAATGCCCGGGCGCCAATACCCAAAGCCAGCGCCGCCAGCCCCACCAGCGCCCAGCGGCCTCCCAGCAGCGCCAACCCAAGTGGGCTGATAAACAGAAAAATATGCATTACCGCAGAAAGGATCAATGCCCAGGCCTGGCCGCCATGCCCGGCGAGTATGTTTTTACCAAAGCCCTGCCGCACCCCGCCCCACGAATCGTACATGCGCGTCTGCAGCATCCCATCTGCGAGGAGCATCACCAGCTTGCGGCCGCACTGCTTCACCCGCCGCGCCAGCGCTACATCTTCCACCACCGCCTGCGCCACCCCGGCATGGCCATTAATCGCCGCATATGTCTCTCGCCGAAATGCCACGCACTGCCCATTGGCCGCCGCCAGGCTCGCCCACGGCAGATTTCGCACACCCCACTCTGGCAGGTAAGCAAACACCGCAAAGTTCATCAACGGCACCACCAACCGTTCAGCCACCGAACCCAGTTGCTGGGTGGGCCAAATCGTCAGCGCATCCGCCCCGCTTTCTTCAAAAGCGGCCACCAGCGCGCTCAAAGCCTCCGGCTGCCAGTGCACGTCTGCGTCAGTAAAAATCAGCAGGTCGCCGGTCGCCTGCCGGGCAAGTTGCTGGCAGGCCCATGGCTTGCCCAGCCAACCAGCGGGCAACGGTGCGCCCGCCAGCACTTTCAATCGAGGTTCGCCCTGCCCGGCCCGGGAGGCAATTTCAGCCGTACCGTCGCTGGAAGAATCATCCAGAACCAGCAGCTCAAAATCCGGATAGTCCTGCGCCAGTAACGCGGCTACCGTAGCGGCAATCGTTTGGGCTTCATTGCGGGCAGGAACTAATACTGAAACTCGCGGAAGGTGTGACGGCTTTGCGCTTTTCAATCGCCCAAAGGTCAATGCGTTCAGGCATGCCACCAGCGCAACCCCGCATAACGGCAGCAACAACGCAAGCATCAGCCACTCAAGCATCGTCACGCCCCAACCAAGGGTGTGGCCGCAACAAGGGTGGCCACTCCAGTTCCGGCCAATGTTTCCAGACCAATAAGCCTGTATTCACCGCCCAGACAATCCCAAAGACCGGCAACTGGTCATCATAGTAGGTAAACACAAACACGCCAAATAAGCCGAGGGTCGTCGCCACCGCCCAGGCGCTGCTGCGCCATACAAAAACCATCAGGCCCAGCAGAATCCCCAGCACCGTTGGCCCGGCCGCCAGCGTCAGCCCCGCCCAGATTCCAAAGGTAACCGCCACCGCCTTGCCACCCCGCCCGCCGAGCCAGGGTGAAAACATATGCCCCAAGACCGGGCTGATGGCCACCAGCGCCAGCCCCCACCCGGTTACCTCCCCACCAAGCCACGCCAGCCCTACCGGAATGGCGCCCTTGAACCCATCCAGCAGCATGGCCGGAATGAACCAGCGCACGCCCGCCAGCCGCAGTACATTGGCCGCCCCGGGATTTTTATCGCCTACCGTGCGGATATCTTTACCCGCCGCCCAGCGGCCGACCCACACCGAGAAAGGTAACGCCCCGAACCCAAATCCCAGCACCGCCCACAATAACGCGTTCATTTACCTGCCCCCCGCCGCTCGGCCACCCATAATAGTCCACCCATAACCACAAAACCAACCACAGCCGGCCCGGGCTGCCCCCAGAATACACCCAGCCCCAGCGCCTGAAACAACCAGGTCGTGCCGCAAATGAAACCCAGCGGCGCCAGCGGCAACCGCTGCGTGGGGATGAGCATCAGCAGCAACCCGGAACTCACCCACCAGCCGGCATAGTTCTGCCACGGGATACCAAAGTAACCGCCGGCCTCATCCCAGGTCCACAAGCCAAAGGCCACCATTTGCGGGTCCAAATACAAGTCCCAGGCAGTAAATGCCAGGCCGCCCAACACGCCCAGAAAAACGGTCCGCCAGCGGCTCGCCGCCGCGCCCGCGGATAGCAGGCGCACCCCAACCGCCAGCGCCGGAAACAACATCATGCCCCATGCCAGCGGTATCAGGAGTGGAACCCCGCCCAGTTGCGGTTGCAAAGCGTTGCTATACGCATAAACCCCAAAGATTGCCCCGGTCTCCTGCCCCAGCCACTCGACCAGCCAGGTCAACCCAAAGATGAGACCAAGGCTTTGAAGAATTTGTCTCCAGCCCCAGGCTTCGCGCAGGCTCGCCAATACCAGAGTGAACTGCGCCAGCACCCCCAGCGTAGCCAGAGTTGGGAACGAGGTCCGGCCCCAAGCCACAACGCCAATCGGCGTGGCAATCATTATGGCTACCCAGAGTGCATAAAGCCCTCGCCAACCGCGGCTGCGCTCCGCCCAGAATTCCCTCAAGCGGTTGCTACAAACCATGGGAACTTTAGTCAATTGCTGAATCATTCCGCGCCCCGGCTGGCGCGCCAGCGGGCCAGCAGCGCCGCGGCGCGTTGCTGGCTGGCAGGCGCCAGCATCAGCGTAACACCCAGGCCGACCAGCATATTTGTAACTAGAAAAAATGTCATTTCTTCCAGCGGCAAAACCCCCAATCCCCAGCCCAATGTTTGGCTTGGGCTGATAGTCCAGGTGCCTGAAGATATCGCCAGTGCATCCACTCCCCACAGGTACACCGTGGGGATACCCACTGCCGGAACCAAAGCTCGCCAATAAGTGGCCAGAATGTCCGCGCCAAATGCGGCCTGCAACAGCAGCGGCACCAACGCCCAGGTTAATATCAGGGTCAAATAACGAAAAGGCTCACCACCCCACAAGAGCAACGCCCACACGCCCAGCCACGCCGCCGCCAGCCCGGCAAACCAGCCCCAGCGCAGGCGCGGCCGCTCCGGGCTCCCGGCCAGCGGCTCGCCTGACCAGCGTAAACAGACCAGCGTCCACATGCCAGTCATCAGCGTTTGCAGTACAAAGAAACCGTACTCTTCCAGCGGCACCCAGCCAATCGTCAGGCCGGTAACCAGGGCCGGGTCATACCACCACACCCGCGTCGCCACCAGATAGTTATCCCAGGGGGTCGTGTAAATCAGCGCCAAAAGGATGTGTCCAGCCACTACCCGGCCTGCCAGGCGGCCGCGTTCCCCGCTCAACAGCCCACTACGCTTCGCCCAGAAAGCCAATCCCAAAGCCGGCAGACCCACAAAAACAATCAACACAAAAAGATAGGTCATCGTATTCCCATTCAGGCAGGTCGCCAAAAACCTACCCGCAGCGCGGCCCGCAGGGCCAGCCCGGCTTTGCCCCATTTGCTGGCCGCGGCGCGTCGGCGAAATACATCGTAGCCATTGCGGCGAATTTCTGCCAGAATCGCCCGGTACACTTCCAACCCGCTCATCACCGCCCATTGGCCGCTGGCCAGCAAGCGGACGGCCCGCATCGCTTCTTCGTAATAGCCTTCTGTGCGTTGGATTTCAAACTCCATCAAGGCCACAAAGCGTTCTGTTACGCGGCCTTTCACCAAATCCGCCTCGCGCACGCCAAAGCGCGCCAGATCCTCTTGTGGAATATACACGCGGTCGCTGCGGGTTAAGTCTTCGCGGATATCGCGCCAGAAATTGCTTAATTGCATCGCCATGCTAAGGCTGTCCGCGCCGGGCAAAGCATCCTCCAGCCGCGCCGGTGGGCGCACACCCAGAATGTACGTCATGGCTCGGCCAACCGGCAGGGCGCTGCCATCCATGTAATGGCACAGGTCCGCAAATGTCTCGAAGCGGCTAATCGTCAGGTCGTCCCGCATCGCCCGGAAATAAGGCGTCATCACATCCGCCGGAATGCCGAACTTCAACGCCGTATCCAGATAGGCTCGTAACACAGGTTCCGGGCTGTCGCCTCGCTCAAAGGCCCGCCAGTAGCTGTGCTCCCAGTCGTCAATGGCTGCCAGCGGAGATGCAAAGCCCGTGTGGGCTACGTCCACCCGGTCATCGCCAATCCGCATCAGCGCATACAGCGCCTCCACATGCGGCAATTTCTCTGCCGGGAAAAATCGACTTGCAAATGAATAATTCCGGCTCGCCGCCTGCATAATACCGCGGCATATCGCGTAATCTTCCGGCGTTGCCAGAACAGAGCGGGCCACCACCCGCCAGACCGCCACCCCGGTGTTGGATTCAGTTTCTATAGCCATTCGTCCACCAACCTTTCTGTTACCAATCTTGAGGAAATCATCACCATCGGCATCCCAATTCCGGGATACGTTCCCTGCCCCACAAAGTACAACCCTTCAATATCGCGCGCTTTGTTATGCGGCCGGAAGTAAGAGGATTGAAAAAAGCCGTGCGCCAGCGAACCAAAAGCCGTCCCCAGTTCAGCATTGATATCCGCCTGCCAATCCGTTGGCCGATAGTCACGCTCCCACACAATGTGCTGGCGAATATCGGGGTCCAGAATTTGCTCCAGGCGCGCCAGCAGTTTCTCGCGCACTATCGGGGCGGCCTCATCCCAATCAATGTTGGCGCTTAGGTTCGGCATCGGCGCCAGCACATACAACAGGCTGT
>CAZEQN010000044.1:0-14207 GCA_964514335.1 uncultured Anaerolineaceae bacterium | reverse complement strand
ACCGCCCCCTTTACATTCCCGCCCACACCCTACCCCGCCGCCCCCACTCACGGTATCCTTAACCCCCGCCGCCGTTCCCCTCCGCGGCCCATAGGATGCAACATGTGACACCATATGACAAAATAAATAGTAGGGGTGTCACTATGTCATACGTTTTGTCATATCCCCGCCCCGCAAGGACGCCGCAAGACAGCCAAAGGACGCCCCGCGGACACCCAGCGGACAGAGGGGTGGGGGTGGGGGGTGCGTTGTCCCTGTCCTTGTCCCTCACATGGGTAAAATAGATAATCCCCCGCCCCGAAAGGCCACCCCCATGCCCACCTCCCCCGTCCTTGAACTGCGCCTCGCCCTCACCACCGCCGACTACCAGCGCCTCGTACACTTCTACTGCGCCGGCCTCGGCCTCGAACCCGCCGCCATCTGGCAAAACGACGGCGGCCAGGCCATGCTGCTCGAACTCGGCCGCGCCACCCTCGAACTCTTCGATGAACGCCAGGCCCAAGTCATAGACCAGCTTGAAGTCGGCCAGCGCGTCAGCGGCCCCATCCGCCTCGCCCTGCAAGTCCCCGACCTCCCCGCCGCCCTTGAGCGCCTGCTCGCCCACGGCGCCACCCTCGTCCACGAACCCGTCCGCACCCCCTGGGGCGACCTCAACGCCCGCCTCCAGGACCCCGACGGCCTGCAAATCACCCTCTTCCAGCCCGCCCCGCCCACCGAATAATGCCGCCCAGCGGGACACGCCCCCCAACTGCTTGACAAAAACGCCGCCAATCGGGACATGAATCAGCCCAACCGGGACAAAAATCCGCCACCGGGGGACAACTTTCCCCCGCATCGGGACAATCCGCGCCCATGGGGGGGAATGCTGTCCCCCTCGCCCGTCATCAGGAAATTACGCTAGTTATGAAACCAGAAGCCCATCAATCGCAGTTCGGCACGCCCAACCAGCACGGCAACTGGTCAAGCACCAGGTTGCCCCACACCAGCAGCGACACCGCCAGCAGCAGCCCCGCCACCGCCAGCGCCGCCCGGTCGGCCAGCACATTCTCCCCCGCCCGCATCCGCCGCAGCAGCCCCGCCACACTCACCCCCAGCCCGGCCAGCGGCAGGATGAAAAACGCCGCCCCCACTACCGCCAGCCCCCACGCGCTCGCCCCCAGCCCCAGCGCCTGGAACTCCTCCCCGTTGCTGAATAGCGCCGGTTGCAGCCAGCCAAAAAATGGTTGCAGTTCCAGTACGCCAATTGGCAGCAACACCGCCAGCGGCAGCAAAAAGGCCAGTGGCAGCAACACCGCCACCCCCCACCCTTTGGAATCATGTCCGTGTGAAACAGCAACAGGTTGCATACGCCCTCCTTCTTGGGCCAGTTGGCAAAATTCTACCCCACCTTCCGCCGCCCATCCCCCCTACCTGCTATAATCCCCGCACCCAACCAGGAGGCCCCCCATGTCAGATAAACCAGATGCTCTCGACCGTGCCGGCGGTTGTCTCGAACGCCTCGGCAATATCGCCCTCGGCCTGTTCCTCAACGTCGTCTGGGTCGGCCTCTTCCTGTGGGGCAACTACTACTACCAGCAAAGCCGCCACCTCACAGAGAACGGCGTGGAAGTCCCCGGCGTGGTCGTCCTCAACATCCGCAGCGAAGATGCCGAAGGCGGCGAAGTTTTCACCCCCCTCTTTGAATACACCTATGAGGGCCAGACCTACACCGTCGAAGGCAACATCGCCAGCTACCCGCCCCAGTACAAAGTCGGCGATACCGAAACCCTGCTCGTAGACCCCGCCGACCCTGCCACCGCCGGCGTGCGCTCGTGGGGCCAGTTGTACGGCGCCACCGCTGGCCTGTGGGCCGGGGCCGTCATTGGCGCCCTTGTCAGCAACGGCTTCAGCCTCTGGAATCTCTTCAAAGGCCGCCGCAAATCCGCCTGACCCGCGCAACAAAAAAAGCGGCGAGCCGATTGGCCCGCCGCCCCAATTGCCCGTTTAAAGTTAACGCTTACGGAACGACCGTAAACTCCACCGAATCGGCCAGTTCGCCGTTCAGGTACACTTCCACCAAGTAATCGGCCGCGATAAAGCCACCCGGCACGGTCACCGTATACCACTGCGTCCACTCCTCGGCCGCTTCCGGTGCCGCCGAGTTATTGTCCGAGACCACCACTTCGGTGCCATCGGCTTCATAGCCGTACCACACCACCTGCAGGCGGGTTTCCTCGGTTGGGTACGCCACCTTGATAATGGCCGTCAACTCACCGATGCCTTCCGGGAATTCCGTGCCCGCGTTCACCGGCTCGGCCGAGAACTCGGTCTGGGTGTAGCCCTCGGCCACCACCAGGTATGAGACGCTCGGCGGCGGCGTTTCGCCACAGGCCGTCAGCGTCAGGGCCACTACCAGCAGCAGGCCCAGCATCAGGAAACGGGTCATGCGATTTTGAGACATTACTCCTCCTTCAGAGTAAATTGCGCCTTCCGGATTGAAGGCAATCAGAGTTTGATTGTACCTACCCTCCTGAATTATGCAAGGGGATTGAGGCCGCCGTCAGCATCCATTCGTAATATGTCCCCGCCACCTCAAAGCCGCACTTCTCATACGCCCGGATGGCCGCCGCGTTATCCGCCCGCACATTCAACCCGATGTGGCTCACCGTCCCCAGCAACTGCTGGCACAGCCCGGCGGTCACCCTGGTTGCCAGCCCGCGCCCGCGCTGCTCCCCCCGCACCGTGATGTTCCCCAGCCCCGCGATTCGATACACCGGCGAATACACATGGATACCCGCCACCGCCGCCAGCTCCCCGGCCGCATCCCGGATGCCCACATACTGCCCGGTTTCCAGCATGCGGGCGTCAAACCAGTTGCCGGGGTAGGCGGCCGCATAAAGGCCGCGCAGTTCCGCTTCATGCGCCGGAGTCAGCGGCACTACATCCGCCGTGTCAATCGCTGCCAGCCGTTCCAGGTGGCGCAGCGCCATCTTGCGGTATTCGCCGTGCGTCTGCATCTGGTAGCGCGGTTGCAGGGCCGCCTCCAGCCCGCCGCTCAAATGGCTGTAAATCTGCGCTGGCAATTCCGGCCGGGCGGTTTCCAGCAGTGCCCGCATTTCGGCCGGGTTGTCATTCTCAATCGCCAGCAGCACCGGCGGCTCCACCCCGGAATAAACCAGCGCCAGCGCCCGGATTTCATCCCCGCTTTCCAGCGCCAGCCACTCCGTATACGGCCAGAAGAAATCATCCAAATCGCCCAGATGATAAAAATTCAGTTCCGGCCGGCGCAACAAAAATGCTTCCAGCCGTTGTTTATCCGTAATCCGCGTCAATCGCATCGGCGTTTCCAGCCGTTCTAACCGCTCTCGGCTGGCGCAAAAAACACCAGCACGTGCAGGTCTTCTTCGATGCTGTGAAATTTGTGCGCCAGTTGCTTCTCCACATATACAATGCTGCCGCGGCCAACTGGTCGGTCTTCGGCCCCCACCCGGACCTGGCCGCGCCCGGCCACCACATAATACACTTCGTCCTCCGCGTGCGGCTGCTGCGGGTCAGCGCTGCCCGCGGGCAGCACATACAACCCCAGGCTCATGCTCGGCTGGCGCAGAAATTCGTGGTACAGCCGCCCGGATTTGGCCTGTTCAATCAGCAGGTTTTCGGTCTCAAAAGCATGCATCGCGTTCCTCCGCAGTTGTGAGATAATGGGCCAATTCTTAAACAATTCGAGGAAAACCCCATGAAACGCATCGCGATTGTACTCCTGTTGGCCTTCGTGCTTGTCGCCTGTGGCGGCGCGCCGGAAGCGCCCGCCCCGCTGCCCGCCGAAGCCCCGGCTTTTGACATCACCGGGGAATGGGCCTACGAAATGCTGCGCGCCGATGGCTCCGGTTGGGATAATGGCACGATAACCTTCGTGGGTTCCGCCACCAGTGGCGAGTATATTCAGATTAACATCTATGAAATCGAATATCGCGGCGGCTACAGCGTGGGCGGCAACGCCCTGCAACTCACCGGCTACCTTAACTGGCAGGGCGCCTTTAGCGATGCCGACACCCTCTCCGGCACCTGGAGCGACGAGCAAAACAACGAAACCGGCACCTTTACTGCCACTCGTAAATAATATTTATTGAGGATCGCATGACTACCCCGACCACCTCGCCAACCGCCATCACGCACCTGCCCAAACGCACCTTGCGTCTCATTCGCGGTGCCTGGCTGCTCATGTTCATCGGGGTGTGGGGGCTGGTGCTCGCCGGTGTGCCGGATAACCTTGCCACTGGCGGCAAGGTCGCTGATGACATCCTGCAAATGTTCCTGCGGCTTGGCCTGCCGGCCAATTTCCACGCCTATTACAAAGTCGGGCTGGATATCCTCTCGCTGACCATCTTCTCTTCGATCTCGCTGCTGCTTTACTTCCGCCGCAATGACGACTGGCTGGCGCTGTTTGTGGGCATGATGATGATGCTCACGGCTTTCATCTACGCCAACAGCACCTATGCCGAAGGGTTATGGGTATGGCTGGTGGTAGCTTTCATCGCCGCTGGCGAAACCAGTCAGGTAGTCTTTTTCTACATCTTCCCCTCCGGCCAGTTCGTGCCGCGCTGGGCGCGCTGGTTTGTTCTGCCGCTGTTCATTTTCCGTTATCTCATTTGGGCCAACATCTATATTAATGGCGCTGGGCAGGGTGCCATTGAAGTTGGCATTGTCGTGCTGCTGATGTTCATCGGTTTTGGCCTGCAGGTTTACCGCTACCGCAATTTGAGTTCCCCCGCCCAGAAGCAGCAGGTCAAGTGGCTGCTCATTGGTCTGACCATCACCGTGCCGCTGGTCGCCACCTACATTTTCACCGTCATCGTTTTTCAGGTTTTCGGCCCGCGCAGCGCCGATAACTATTTCATCATCGAGAGCCTGCGCGTCGGTGAACAACTGGCCCTGTTCATCTTTCCCACCACCATCGTCTTCTCTATTCTGCGCTATCGCCTGTGGGATATTGATGTCGCCATCAACCGCTCGCTGGTCTCTGGCTTGATTGCGCTGATGCTATTGCTTCCCTTTGGCGGTGCGTTCGTTTTGCTGCGCAATCTGCTGGGCAGCCTGCTGGGCGGCGCCAGCGACGAAGTCGCGGTAGCCGCCTCGGCCGTGGTCGCCGGTTTGCTTTTCAACCCCGCCCATCGGCAGGCGCGCGAACTGGTGGACCGCCGCCTGTACCATTTGCGTTTCAACCTTCTTGAGCTGCGCGCCAGCCAGAAACCGCTGGAGTTGAAAAGTCCCGGTATGTATAGCGGCTTGATGCTCGGCAAGTACAAAATTCAGGGTTTGCTCGGCAAAGGCGGCATGGGCGAGGTCTATCTGGGTTCGGATGGCAGCCGCACCGCCGCCATCAAAGCCCTGCCCGGCGCCATTGCTGGCGACCGTGAACATTATGCCCGCTTCAGCCGTGAAGCCCGCCTGACCTTGAGCTTGAATCACCCCAACATCGTCAAAATGCACGAATATGGCGAAGAGCACGGCACTGCCTATATGGTGATGGAGTACATCGAGGGGGAAGACTTGAGCAAACTAATCAAGACTCGCGGCCGCCTGCCGCTGGCAACTGCGCGGCCCTACTTGCAACAGGTCGCCGCCGCGCTGGATTATGCCCACGGCGCCGGTTTCATCCACCGTGATATCAAGCCCAGCAATATCATGCTGCGCCCTGGCCCGGATGGCAGCCAGCAGGCCGTGCTGATGGATTTTGGCGTAGCGAAGATGACCGATTCGCAAAGCCTGCTCACCGGCAGCGGGGTAGTGGGGACGATTGACTACATGGCCCCTGAACAAATTAAAGAGGCTGGCACAGTGGACCGCCGCGCCGATATCTATGCCCTCGGCCTGGTCACCTATGAACTACTCACTGGTACGCGGCCCTTCAAAGGCAATGTCGCCCAGGTGATGTTCATGCACCTCCAGCAGCCGGTTCCTGACCCGCGTGACCACCAGCCTGACCTTACGGAACAGGCCGCTGAAGCTATCCTGCGCGCCCTCGAAAAAGACCCCGCCGCCCGCTTTGCTACTGCCGGGGAATTTGTAGCGGCGCTGGGGTAGGGCGCTGGAATGAAATTCAAGGCGTGCCATCCGGCGCGCCTATTTTATTGCCCTCTTGACAATAAATAAACTAAATATATAATTAGTTTATCCTAAATTCAAGAGGTGCAAGATGTTGGACTTCAACAAAATCCTGCTGGATGGCGGCCTGCTGGCTGCCCTGTTCATCCTGATGCTGCTGGCGTTGGGGCGCGCCAACCCGCGTTACTTTCTTTCCAAAAAGAACATCCCACCGGATATTTTCGCCGCTGTCCCGTCCCGCACGCCGGAAGAGGCCCGCAAGGGTTTGCTCTTGAGCCTGCCGTTGCTGGCGCTCATGCTTGGTTTCCCGGTCTGGTCAGGCTATACCTTCGCCGCCAGCGGCGCGGGCTTTGGTTGGTTGCTCGCGCACATCTATCTGGTGCTGCTTTTCCCGTTCTTTGGCGACCTGCTGATTGTGGATTGGCTGGTGATGAACACGATTACCCCGAAATGGGTGGTCTACCCGGGCACCGAAGGCTTTGCCGGTTACAAAGACTACGGCTTTCATCTGCGCGCCCATATCCGCGGCCTGTTCGTGATTGGTTTCCTCGCCTTGTTTCTTGCGGGTGGGGTGTGGCTGGCGCTTTAAAACAAACCGGGGCAGGTGAGAGTGTTTTCACCTGCCCCGCAAAAGCAATCTCCCTATTTTCGTTTCGGCCACATGGGGATACTCATCTCCCGGGCCGAAAGCCCCTTGCGCGGGAAGATGAGCACAATGGTGATTACCGCCAATAGCGTCAGAAATACCCAACCAATTCCCAACGGCAGGCTGTATTGCCAGGTGTTGGCGGCCGGCACAACCTCATCATAAACCGCTTGTCGCCCGACCCCTAAGGCCACCGCCCAGCCCGCCACCGCACTGTACAGCCAGATTCGCTGCTCGGCTTTTTCCTCCAGCGCCAGTCCCTGCACATAACCCATCACTGCCCCACCCAGCAGGCCGCCCAGCAGGGCCGCGGTCGCGCTCTGGGTCGGGCCAGCCAGCAGGTCATAACCCAGCAGCGCCAGCGGCCAGGCCAGCGCGCTATAGAGCACAAACCGCCCCACCGGACCGCGGAAGCGCACCAGAAATGCCCATTGGATTAAGCCCAGCAAAGCCCCACCGACCAGGCGCGCCAGCGGCAGGCTGACAAGCGCCGGCAGGTTCGCCAGCACAGTTTCCACCGCCGTCACGGCCAGCATCAGGCCGGCAGTCCAGGCAATGCCGGTGACAGTCAGCCACACCAGCCAGTCTTCCAGCCGGTACAACGCCAGGGCCCAGCCCATGGGGGGCGGCAGCACTTCGGATTTTAGAGGTTCGTTTTCGCTCATAGGCGGATTAAACCACAACTGACTATTCTTTGGGTAGCAAGAGCCAGGCGCCCAACCCCAGCGCCGCCAGCCCCAGCAGGCGGCCGGGCGTAATCGGGATCAGTTCGCCTGTCCAGCCCAGTGCATCCACCACCACCGAAGTCACCATCTGCCCCAGCAACATCGCCCCCATCGCCGCTCCCACGCCGATACGCACTCCGGCAAAAGCGATGCCGGTCAGAATCGTCACGCCCATCGCGCCCGCGGCTGCCAGCGCCCAGAACTGGGCCGGGGTGGGGGTGGCTGGCCGGTCCGGCCGCAGGTAAATCACTACCAGAATCGCCCCGCCGATCACGCCGCCCAGCAGGTAGGTGAACAGGCCGGTCCGCGTGGCCCCCAGCGCCCCGCCGCTGCGCGCCAGCAGCGCCGCCTGGGCCGTAATGACAACCCCGGTAACCAGCGCCGCCAGTGCGCCTATCAAAATCGGTGATTTCATAACACTCCTTAGCGATTAAGAATGGCGCTATTCTATCCTGATTGCCATTCCTTTCTGCGGCCAGTTCATTTTCTTGACACCCTCTGTGCATTCAGGTACAATTCCTCCCTGACCAAGACCCGGGCCTGTAGCGCAGTTGGGAGCGCGCTTCAATCGCACTGAAGAGGTCGCGGGTTCGACTCCCGCCAGGTCCACTATGCCAGGCGGTGTTTAAAAAGTAATCTCCAAATTCCCGGGCCCATAGCGCAGTTGGGAGCGCGTCTCAATGGCATTGAGAAGGTCGAGGGTTCGAATCCCTCTGGGTCCACTGGTTAGGCCGTCGCAGACGGCTTAACTCAGGAGTTAGCTGTGCCAACTCCAACAAACAATATAGCAACAGGTCGGCTGGAGTAGTAAGCCATCTGCCAGAGAGCCGGTTTAAAGGGTGCAAGACCGGCAAGCGTCCGCAGAACGCAGAAGGAACAAAGTTCCTCAGAACAGAGTTCCTCGCAGGCCCAACTCGCCCGCCCGCCCCGGTAACGGGGCACGACCCCGCTCGCGAAACAACCGTAGTGAGCGGCGGGTACGCCCGATAACGCGTATCTGAGTTGGCCGGTCTGCGTACTGGCAACCAGGGTGGTACCGCGGAAGCGCCTCTTTCGTCCCTGACTTCGTCCGGGGCGTTTTGTTTTAACTGTGTCAATGCGTCAATCAGGGAGATGTTCAGAGGGTTGCTGCATTGCAACGGTTAAGGAGGTCGAGATGGATGGGTATAACAAAAGCAATAAGCCGGTACTCGGCTCTTCCCTTTTCGCGCGTGCTTACGCGCGCCTCCTTCACTTGTTGCCCCGGTAACCCGTTGACCTGTTAGATTTAACTCGCTTCAGGAGAGAGAACCCATGTCTGACGATAATCGCTATACCCCCACAGAAATTGAACCCCGCTGGCAGGCCAAATGGGAAGCCGATGGCCTCTACCATGCGGATGTGGACGAAAGCCGCCCCAAGCACTACGCCCTGACCATGCTGCCCTACCCCAGCGGCGACCTGCACATGGGCCACTGGTTCGCCATGACCCCTTCAGACGCGCGCGCCCGCTTCAAACGGATGCAGGGCTACAACGTCCTCTTCCCAATGGGCTTTGACGCCTTTGGTCTGCCGGCTGAAAACGCCGCCATCAAGCGCAACATCCACCCCAAGCAATGGACCTATAAAAACATCGAGCGCATGCGCGGCCAGCTGAAGAGCATGGGCGCCAGTTTCGACTGGCGGCGCGAAGCCATCTCGGCCGATGAGCACTACTACAAATGGACCCAGTGGTTCTTTCTGCAGCTCTACAAGAACGGGCTGGCCTACCGCAAGCTGGCCGCCGTGGACTTCTGCCCCACCGATAACACTACCCTGGCCCGCGAGCAGGTGGTGGGCGAAAACCGTGTCTGCGAGCGCTGCGGTACGCCGGTCATCAAAAAGGAACTGGAACAGTGGTTCTTCAAAATCACCGACTATGCCGATGAATTGCTGAATTTTGTTGGCATAGACTGGCCGGAACGCGTCCAGACCCTGCAAACCAACTGGATTGGCCGCTCCGAAGGCGCACGTGTTTTCTTCCCCACCGAAGCCGGCGAAAATATTGAAGTCTTTACCACCCGGCCGGATACGCTCTGGGGCGCGACCTTCATGGTGCTGGCCCCCGAGCATCCGCTGGTGGAAAAACTGACCGCCCCCGAACAGCAGGCCGCCGTGGCCGCCTACAAAGAAGCCGCCAGCCGCCAGACGGATATTGAACGCGAAGCCACCGACAAGGAAAAGACCGGCGTGTTCACCGGCGGCTACGCCATCAACCCGGTCAATCAGGAGCGCATCCCGGTCTGGATTGCGGACTACGTCCTGCTTTCTTACGGCACCGGCGCCATTATGGCCGTCCCCGCCCACGATGCCCGCGATTTTGAATTCGCCCGCAAGCACGGTCTGGAAATCCGGGTTGTGATTCGCCCCGCCGGCGAAACCTGGGAAGGCGCCGATCTGGAAGCCGCCTGGTCGCACGAAGGCGTGATGGTCAACAGCGGCCCGTTTGATGGCACGCCTGCCACCGAAGAAAAGGGCCGCGCCAACCCGGCGATTAAAGCCGTCACCGACTGGCTGGAAAAGCAGAAGTTCGGCGCCGCGGCCGTCAATTACCGCCTGCGCGATTGGCTCATCTCCCGCCAGCGTTACTGGGGGGCGCCCATCCCGATGATTCACTGCCAGACCTGTGGCATTCAGCCTGTGCCGCAGGACCAGTTGCCGGTTGTGCTGCCGGACGATATCGAATGGCTGCCGACCGGCGAAAGTCCGCTCAAACTCCACCCCACCTGGAAGAACGTACCCTGCCCGAACTGCAACGAGCCAGCCGAGCGCGACACCGATACGATGGATACCTTCATGTGTTCCTCGTGGTATCACCTGCGTTACTTAAGCCCGGACTTTGCTGGCGGCCCGTTTGATGACCGTGAATACAACTACTGGATGCCGGTGGATACCTACACTGGTGGCATTGAGCACGCCACCATGCACCTCATCTACACCCGCTTCTTCCACAAAGCCCTGCGCGATATGGGCATTGTGGAAGGCGCAGAACCGATGCTGCAATTGCGCAACCAGGGCAGCGTGCTGGGCGAAGACAGCGCCAAGATGTCCAAATCCAAGGGCAATGTCGTCGCCCCGGATGAACTGGTGGCCATGTACGGGGCCGACGCCGTGCGCGCCTACCTGATGTTCTTCACCCGCTGGAATGTCGGCGGCCCGTGGAACAGCCAGGGCATAGAAGGCCCCAATCGCTGGCTGCGCCGGGTGTGGACGCTGTTCACCGAGCCGGGTGGTCCGGGCAACACGGTGCAGATGGCGATGCTCAAAGACCTGCGCCGGACGGTGCACCAGACCCTCAAGCGCGTGACCCACGATTACGAAAATTTTGAGTTCAACACCATCATCAGCAGCCTGATGGAACTGACCAATGAACTGTACCGCTTTCGGGAACAGGGCGCCTATGGTACGACCCAATGGCGCGAAGCCCAGGAAATCTTCCTGCAGATGATGGGCCCGGTCACCCCGCACATCGCCGAAGAACTGTGGGCGCGCCTCGGCAAGCCGTACTCCATTCACACCTCCAAATGGCCGGCAGTGGATGAAGCCGCCGCCAAAGCCGACGAAATCGAACTGGTGGTGCAGGTCAACGGCAAATTGCGCGACAAGATTGTCGTCCCGGCCGGCACCAGCGAAGCCGATATGCAAGCCGCCGCCCTCGCCCAGCGGCTGGGCTTCCCCTGCATTGAGCAGGACGCCCTGTCCTGGGGACCGAACTGGACCGAAAATCCTGACTCGATTTTTCTACCGCGCCTGGCCGCCGCCACCGCGGGCGAGGCCTGGGTGGTGGATGGCAATTACACCCGCGCCCGGCCGGTGTACTGGCCGCGCCTGCACACCGTTGTTTTTCTGGACTACCCGCGCGGGCTGGTGATGTGGCGGGTGGTCACCCGCACTCTGCGCCGCAGCCTGTCCCGCGAAGAACTCTGGCATGGCAACCGCGAAAGCCTCACCAATGCGCTTTTCAGTCGCGACTCCATCATTCGCTGGTCATGGAATGCCCATCCCCGCCGCCGGCTGAAATTCGAGCAGGACCTGACCGACCCGGCCTACACCCATATCCGTTTTGTACGCTTCTCATCCCCCCGCCTGGCCCAGCGCTGGCTGGAATCGCTGTAAACCCGCTTGCCGGGCGCATAGTTGACAGCCGCCCCCTTCCCTTGACACGCTTTAAACGCCTGTGGTACTCTTTGCCGCGCTTGACCCAGCGGCTTCCCCCTTCCCCTAAAAATTGTTCAGGCTAGTTTCAGATACAGTTCCGGGGCGTTATTCAGGCTCGCTGGAACACCTTCTGCAAAGGAGTTGCAGTGCCGGAAACCGCCGTGCCACAGTCAGACCGCCTGTACTGGGTCGCCCTTAACCGCGTCAAAGGCGTGGGGGCGGTGCGTTTTCGGGCGTTGCTGGCGCACTTCGGTACCGCCCAGGCTGCCTGGGAGGCCGCCCCGGCCGCCCTGCGCTCGGCTGGCCTGCCGGAGCAGGCGACCCAGAACCTGCTCAAACTGCGCGCCGATGTAGACCCCCACAGCCTGTGGGCTGAACTGGAGCGTCACAATACTCGCCTGCTCACCTGGGATGACCCGGACTACCCCCGCCGCCTCAAGGAAATTGACCAGCCGCCCCCGGTACTTTACCTGCGTGGTTCGCTGACCACCCGCGATGACTGGGCGGTGGCGATTGTGGGCACGCGGCGCATCACCTCCTACGGCCGCCAGGTCACGGAAGAACTGGCCGCCTTTCTGGCCCACAATGGCGTAACGGTCGTAAGTGGGTTGGCGCGCGGCGTAGATTCGGTCGCCCATGCTGCCGCCATCAAGGCCGGCGGCCGTACCCTCGCTGTGCTCGGCAGCGGCGTAGACCAGATTTACCCGCCGGAAAATCGCCAACTGGCCCTTGAAATTGCCGCCAATGGTGGTATCTTGAGTGATTACGCTTTGGGAACCCCGCCGGATGCGGTAAACTTCCCGCCCCGCAACCGCATTATCGCCGGTCTTTCGCTGGCGGTGGTGGTAGTGGAAGCCGGCCTGAAAAGCGGCGCGCTGATTACCGCCCAGTTCGCCATTGAGCAGGGTTGCGAGGTATTCGCCGTGCCGGGTAACATCTATGCCCCGCAAAGCGTGGGCGCCAACGCCCTTTTGCGCCAGGGCGCCCAGCCGCTCACCCGGCCGGAAGACCTGCTGGATGCGCTTGACCTCGCCCAGGTAACCGAGCGCCAGAGCGCCCGCCAGGTATTGCCGGTGGATGCCACCGAGGCCAGTCTGTTCGCCCTGCTGGGGGCTGAACCCCAGCATGTGGATGAACTCGGCCTGCAGGCTGGCCTGCCGATTGAAAAAGTATCCGCCACCCTGGCGCTGATGGAGTTAAAAGGCCTGGTGCGTCAGGTGGGTGGCATGCAGTATGTGGCCGTGCGCGAAGCCCGGGCACACTATCTTGTGGATGAGGACTGAACCGAAGTCTATGAATGGCAATGATTACGCAGTGATATTGGCCGGGGGCGGCGGTACGCGCCTGTGGCCGCTTTCGCGCCGCAACCGTCCCAAGCAAATGCTGGCTCTGGTGGGTGAACGCACCCTGTTCCAGGAGACCGTTGACCGCCTCGCCGGGGAATTCCCGGCCGAGCGTATTCTGGTTGTCACCGGGCGCGACCAGGTAACTGAACTTAAGCGTCAATCGCCCCACATTCCTGATGAAAACTTCCTTCTGGAACCCTACGGCCGTAACAACCTCCCGGCGGTTGGGCTGGCCGCCATCGCCGTCCAGCAGCGCGACCCGCAGGCCGTCATGGCCGTGCTGCCCGCCGACCATTACATCGAGAATGTCAGCCACTTTCTCACCCTTCTGCAGGCCGCCGCCGCCGTGGCTCGCCAGGGGCATCTGGTCACGCTTGGCATCGCGCCCACCTTTCCCGCGACCGGTTTCGGCTATATTGAGCAGGGCCCTTCCCTGGGCGACTTTGCTGGCTGCCCCGTGTTTGAAGCCCTTTCATTCAAAGAGAAGCCTGACCTCGCCACCGCCCAAAAATTCCTTGCCGACCGGGACCACGCCTGGAATTCCGGCATGTTCATCTGGCAGGTGAGACAGGTACTGGCCGAATTTGAACGCCAGCGACCCCAGTTGTACAGCCAGCTCCAGACCATCGCCGCACACTGGGGGCACCCCGAAACTCTGGCAAGCGTGTGGGATGCGATTAGCCCCGACGACTCTACCTCAATTGATTTTGGCATAATGGAGGGCGCCCAGACAGTAGCCGTTTTGCCAGCCGATGGTCTCGGCTGGAATGACATTGGCTCATGGAATGCCCTCTTTGAAGTCATCCCTCCCGATGAACATGGTAATATCAGCCACTCACCCGGCCATATTGCGGTAAACTCACACAATTCGCTGGTATTCAGCAATGGCGCTTCCGGGCGCACCGTGGTCACCCTCGGGGTGCGCGACCTGGTCATCGTGGATACCGGAGATGTTTTGCTGGTCTGCCATAAAGACCAGGCCCAGGATGTGCGCAAGGTTGTAGAGCATTTAAAACAGGCAAAACGCGAAGATTTGTTGTAATCTTTAAGTATTCGCCGGTCAGGGCGAAGGCTGGAAACATCCAGCCCTCGCCCTGCTCAGGCGAGCAGAACTAACCAGGAAAGACGGAGGTATATCATGGAAGCATATTGCATGAAGTGCAAGGTAAAGCGGGAGATGAAGGACCCCAAGCCGGAGTTCACCTCCAAGGGCTCCCCGGCCACCCGCGG
>CAZEQN010000043.1:0-14389 GCA_964514335.1 uncultured Anaerolineaceae bacterium | reverse complement strand
TGCAAGGGTATTGAAGCGAAAATTATTTTACATTCCCTCTTTTCCGCGCTCGGGACGGAACTGGGTGGTGTTTTTTGTAGCGGCCTACCTGAACCGGCTTCACGGCGCAACGTTTGAAGAAGATTTTAAAGTTCGGCGGGCCTATACCTGCCCGGCCCGGCCTGACCGAATTTGGGAGGCTCGCTTGCCGCAGGCGGTCTGGAAATCCGGCGCGCCGATCATGCTGCTAACGCACATGCATGCGCATAAACGGACGCGTTTGCTGAATTTTCTGCCGCTGGTGGTATTGGTGCGTAACCCTTATGATTGCCTGGTTTCAAATTACCACATGCAAAGCCAGAACAAGCAGAAATTTGAGGGGAGCATGGAAATGTATTTGAGCCGCACGCCGGGCGATGAACGGAAACTGTTGCCACTTGAACGCTGGATAGATTTTTACAACTCATGGGCGGCTGTGGAAACGCGCCACCGCGATTTTGCGGTATTCAGCTATGAACAATTGAATAGCAATCCCGAGGAACACTTCCAGCGGTTGATTGAATTCATGAACGTGCCAGTAGAAAAGGACGTCTTGAGGCAGGCGCTGGAAGCGACCGGGTTGGAAAACCTGAAGGCGCGTGAACTGGCGCTTGAGAATCACCCGAAGCTCGAGCGTAAGCGGGTGGTGCGAGACGCACGAATTGTGCGCCGCGGAGTGACGGGCGGTTTCAGGCAAGAACTTGCGCCGCAGATGGTGGAGAAATTGCACGGGTTGGTAATGGCCGGGCTGACGCCGACGGCCCAGGATTTTTTGAAACGGAGTGGCGTAGAATTGGATCCGGCGGCGTATCCGGAAGGGTAGATTCCGGCGCGACGCGTTGCAGAAACAACCATAGACCGCAGGATAACGAGATGGCACTACTTCCGGGTTCGATGAGTCAGTATCAAACGCTAGCGCGTCTGGGCAGGAAATTTACCCAGGGGCGACTGTTTTATGTGGTTTCTTTTCCACGGTCGGGGCGAGGGTGGTTCCGCTATCTACTGGCAAATTATCTGGCTGAATTGAATGACCTCACTTTGGGAGGCGGCCTGGCTGACCACAACTGGATGACTTCTGCCGCTCGGCCGGACAAGGTTTGGGAAGCACGGCTGCCGGACATGGCCTGGAAGATTGAAACTCCGGTTGTGCTTCTTACGCATATGGAGTATCACCGGCGTGCCTGGTTGCTTTACTGGGTGCCGCTGATGATGTTGATGCGTAATCCGTATGATTCGCTAGTTTCGTACTACCATTTGCAGAAAGATAACCGCGGGTATTATTCGGGCAGTCTGGAAGAGTACATGTTGCACCCAAACCCGACTTCAGGGCTGACGCGGCCAGTTAAATGGGCGCGGTTTTATAACCAATGGGCGCCGGCGCTATTGAGACATAAACGATTGCTGGCGCTCAACTACGAACGGTTGCGGGCCAATCCTGCCAGAGAATTTACATTGGCTCTTGAATTTATGCGTTTGCCTGTCCGGGCAGAAGAGCTGATGCGCACCTTGGAAAAGTCTTCTTTACGAAGAATGCAGGCTGTGGAAATGACCCCTGGGGCAACGCCTAATCAGGAAATCAAGGCTGCGAATCCGCAGGCGCGGGCTATTCGTAAAGGGGCGATTGGGGCATTCCGAGAGGAGCTTTCACCAGAGTTGATTGCGGCGATTTATGAAACACTTGACCAAAATCTTACGGACCTGGCGAAAAGCGTATTAAATCGCTACGAGGTTCATTGGAATCCTGAATTGATCCGCCCTGATTCCGGATGATCTTAGCTTTTGTATATTTGCGCTACTCTGATTATTGTTGCAGGGAGAGGTAACTATGCGACGACGAGAGTTTTTGCGGTTGGCGGGTTTGACGCTGGCGGTGGGGATGGCGAATCTTGCCTGCCGTACAGTTCTGGCGGCGGGAGAAGGGGGTGTGCCTGGCAATGGCCAGCGGGCATTGGTACTGGGGGCCGGGCTGGCGGGGTTGGCGGCGGCCAAAACGCTGGCACAGGCCGGGTTCGATGTGCAGGTATTGGAGGGGCGCGACCGGCTGGGCGGCCGGACGTGGACGAGTACGCATTGGCCGGATGCGCCGCTGGATATGGGCGCGTCCTGGATTCATGGGACGCGCGGCAACCCGCTGACTGACCTTGCCAAAGCGGCCGGGGCTGAACTGGCGGAGACAGATGAAGAAAACGCCTGGATTTACGGGGCGGATGGGGCAGAGCTGGATGAGGTTGGCGAAGAACGACTGGAAGAAATACAGGAATGGCTGGAAGAAGTCATTGGGGAAGCCCAGGATGGGGATGAAGACCAATCCGTGCGGGCGGCAGTGGAAGCTGCTCTACGGGACGAGACTTATTCGGCCTTGGACCGGCAGATGCTGGAATTTCTGCTCAATACAATTTTAGAGCATGAGTATTCCAGCAGTGTGGAACAGCTCTCGGCCTATTGGTTTGATGATGATGAGGCCTTTGGCGGGGGGGATGCGCTCCTGCTGGAAGGCTACCAGCGGATTGTGCAATCGCTGGCGGAGGGCATTCCGGTTGCATTGAATGAAGTGGTGCAGCGCGTGGATTGGTCTGGTTCGGGGGTCGTGGTCAATACCACGCGCGGGGCGTATAGCGCGGATTTGGCGGTGGTGAGCGTGCCGCTGGGGGTGTTGAAGGCCGGCGATATTCGCTTTACTCCGGCCCTGCCGACCCGCAAGCGCACGGCGATTGAAGCGCTGGGGGTGGGGGTGTTGAACAAATGCTATTTGCGGTTTGAAGAGGTCTTCTGGCCGAGTGAGGCCGACTGGTTGCAGTACATCCCGGAGGTACGCGGGGAATGGTCGGATTGGGTGAGCCTGACCCACGCGGCCGGCTGGCCGGTGTTGCTGGGCTTTAATGCCGCGGATAAGGGCCGAGAGATGGAAAGTTGGTCCGACACGCAAATTGTGGCCAGCGCGATGCAAACTTTGCGCCGGATGTTTGGGGCGGGGATACCGGAGCCGGTGGACTTTCAGATTACGCGCTGGTGGAATGATCTGTTTTCACGCGGTTCGTATTCGTTTAATGCGCTGGGGAGCGAACCGAGAATGCGCGACCATCTGGCGGAGCCGCTGGAAGGGCGGCTGTTCTTTGCGGGGGAGGCGACTGAACGCAGCTATTTTGGGACGGCGCACGGGGCGTATCTCTCCGGGGTGCGGGCCGGGCGCGAAATAATTCAAGGCTAGGTTAGAATGGCGGCTGAAACTACCCAATATGGAAGCAGGGTAACAGGCGGATTTTTGCAGCCCCGGCAGAGGTTGAGGAGAGTGTTCCAATGATGAGATTTCCAAACTCGGTACGTATGCTGGTGTTGCTTGGCGCGTTCCTTTGGGCGGCGGTATTGGCCATACAAGCGCCGGAGAGAACCGCATTGGCTCAAGTTTGTGGCGCAGGCCCCTGCCCGACTGACACACCTGTTCAGCCAACAAGTACGCGCGAGGAAAGGGACGACGCGACGCGGCGGCCGACTGCAACCCCATTGCCAGTATTGCGAGCGACGGCGACGCCCACGCGAGTGAATCACCCGCTGTTTCCCGGGCTGGACTTGCAGGGGCCGCCGACGCTAAGCGCCGACTATCCGCCAGCGCCAACGCCTGCCTTCCCGATTTCGAATACAATCCCGTATTACGATATCGAGATTCTGAATGTTGAAATCACCCAGGGGATACAGAATTTAGACAATATGATGAACCTGGTCTTTCACCGCCAGACGGTGGTGCGAGTGTATTTCCAGATTAGGGATCTCTCGTTTCAGCCGGGAGACGAGGTTACCAATTCTTTCCGGGTTGAGGGGGCAATGAAGATTACCGATACCGGGCTGGCTTTCACGCCGCCGGTTCTGGATATTATCCCCGGAGAGTATGTTCATCGGTCGGCCGGGAATTGGGGCGATGATGACACCTGGGAGTCTGACCGGCTGTCTTATAGCTCAACGATAAATTTTGCATTGCCAAAGGACTGGTCAGCGGGCAATATGGAGTACGAGATTTTTATCTGGGGCAATGACGTCACCAAGAAGACTCTTGGCCCAGAGACGGATTACTCTAATAACCGGGCCACATTGAACGCGGAGTACATTGGCGGGGTGGAAAAACCGAAGTTGATTCTCTACACGATGCATAATCATTTGGAGGGGGACTCCAGCCAGGCCGTCAAGGATCTGCTTTATAAAAATACGGCGGCGATGCAGCAAGCGATTATTGGGTTATACCGTTATTTCCCGATTTCAGATGTAACCTTGATTACATCGCCCTTGTTTTATTTGCGGCCGATTGGCCACCCGCTGGATTCACACACTAATGACTGGGACCCGGATGAAAAGGGAGAAATCAATAAAGAACTTGACCGGCTGGTGTGGATTAAGAATAACAGCGGTGGGTACCCGGCGGGAAATGCGGTGATCTGGTATGGAATGATTCATGAGGATGTGGCCCTGCATTGGTGGAATGATGATGATGTAGAACTGGTGATTGGCGGGCTGGCAGGGGGTGGGGCAGCGGTTGGGTACATGAATGCGCCAACGCTGGCTCATGAGGCCGGGCACAATTTTGGTTTGCCGCATATTTTTTGTGCCGGGAATGAAAATGAGGGCGGCGAGATTGACCCGGACTTTCCCTATGGGTTTCCGGGGTGCAGCTTGTGGGAGATTGACCCGAATGGCTTTTATGGCCTGGACATGGAAAGAATCTTTCAGGGTCTGGGGAATAACTTTCTAAGAATCATCAGTAATGACCCTGTGATGGCGGCGAATCTTGGGTACCCCTTGATGAGTTATGCGGGCTCTCCCTGGATTGACCCGTTGCATTATTGCAAGGTGATGAATAATTTGGGCGGATTTTGTCAATATAGCGATATTGGGCTGGCGGCGTTGGGGGCCGAGGCGGTAGCCGGGCTGGATTGGCTGCCGCAATTGCACGGTGATGAGCAGGATGGCCCGCCGGATTACCTGCTGGAAGCAGACCAGTACCTGTTGGTTTCCGGTTCGTACAATACCGAAGCACAACAGGCGGAATTCTGGCAGGCACAGGTGCATGATGAACTGACCGAAAACGCGTGGGCGACCGCCAGCGCGGCGGCGGCGGACAGACACTACCGTGAAGAAAACGATTTGTTAAGTCCATACCGCCTGACGCTGGTAGATGCGACCGAGGGCGAGCTGTTCGCGGTAGCCCTGTATGACTCGAATTATCTATCGGCGCACGCAAGCGGACAGACCGTCTCCTTCTTTGAGGTACTCCCATTTTATGAAACGGTAACAGCGCTGGTGATTCGGGATGAGGCTGGGAATGAGTTGGCGCGGCGAAGTGTGAGCGCAGGCACCCCAACCGTGACTATCTTGACGCCAAATGATGGCGGTGAAGCCAGCCTGCCGTTGGAGTTGGCCTGGGTGGCAAGAGACCCGGATGGCGACGCCCTGACCTATATGATCCAGTACAGCCCGGACAATGGAACGAGTTGGATTACGCTGATTACAGATTATGCCGAACAAAGCGCATTGCTGGAGACCACCCAGGGCTTGCAGAGCTCTCCGGAGGGGCTGTTTAGAGTGGTGGCTTCGGACGGGGTTCTGACGGGCAGCGATGTGATTGATGCGCCGCTGACTTTACCCAACAACGCTCCCACGGCTTTTATCACCGGGCCGGCCGCAGAGACGGTATATGCCACCAATGCCGAAGTGAGGCTGAATGGGCAGGCTTATGATTGGGAGGAGGGCGAACTGGCGGATGCGGCGCTGGTTTGGAGTTCTGATATTGATGGGGAACTTGGGCAAGGGACGGAGATTATCCGCTATGACCTGACGCCCGGGATTCACCTTGTTACGCTTACGGCTACGGATAGCGCCGGTTTACAGGGTGTCACGAGCCAATATATTGTAGTCGACCCGAATACGCGGAGCGACACTTATGACCCGGAAACGCTGGATTGGGCGCGGCAGGTGATGGATGGCGAACTGGTGCTGGAAACACAGCCGATAGACTCTGATTCCGAAAGTGCGACAGATGGCCTTGAAGCTAAGGCACCGATTTCTCCATTGGTGTGGGGCGCGGCAGGGCTGCTACTGGCCGGGCTGGCAGCCTTGCTGTTGCGGCGCAGGAGATAAACAGTTCTGGACTGGCTGATGAAACGCCCCCAGCTTCGGGGGCGTTTTTGTTTTCAACTGGCGCTGATTTCGGCGAGGGCCAGGCCGACGCGCAGGACTTCTTACAGGGTGTTGTAGTGCACCCGGCCGAGGCGTACCAAGCCGCCCGGGTCCTCCAGGCCGAGGCGGTCGGTGACGGCCAGGGCGTAGTAGTTGCCATCCCAGGCGTAGATGTCGCGTTTATCGAGGGCTTCGGCGACGGCGCGGGGGTGATGGCCCTCGATGTTGATGGAGAAGGTGGGGACGCGTTCTTCAATGCGGCGCGGGTCGGCCAGGCCGTAGAGGCGCAGTTTGGGGATGCTGGCTAGCATCTCCAACATGGCGCGGCTTAGTTCAAACTCATAGGCGCGCAGGGCGGCGAGGCCCTTACGCAGGGTGAGGCGGCGGCCGGTGTAGGTTTCGGCGAGGCGGGCGTGCTGGTCTGCGCCGTAGGTTTCGCCCAGCCACTCCATGTATTCAAACGCGCCAAGCAGACCGGCGATGCCTTCATGGTTGCCGGTGCCGGTTTCCCATTTATAGGGCGGCTGGTTGCTGGCGGGGCGGACTTTGTAGGCGGTGAGTTCATCCAGCAGGTCGTAACGGCCATAGAGTAGGCCGAGGTGCGGGCCAAAGAATTTGTAGGCCGAGCAGGCGAGAAAATCGCAACCCAAATCCTGTACATCAATAGGGCCGTGGGGGGCGTACTGGACGGCATCGATGAAGATGGTTTCAACGCCGGCGGCGCGCGCCTGGCGGATGATATCTTTGACGGGGTTGACGGTACCGAGGGCATTGCTGGCGTA
This sequence comes from uncultured Anaerolineaceae bacterium, assembly GCA_964514335.1. Lineage (GTDB taxonomy): Bacteria > Chloroflexota > Anaerolineae > Anaerolineales > UBA11579 > SCUK01. Next base: position 7,427 of record CAZEQN010000043.1, on the reverse strand, counting down.
GCCGATGGCGGCCAGTTTGGGTTGTTGTTCGAGGGCGGCGTGCAGGCTGTCGGGGTTGAGGGTGCCGTCTTCCATGTCAAAGTCCACCCACACGACTTCGGCGCGGCGGTCTTCTGCAATGCGGGTCCAGGGGCTGATGTTGGCATCATGGTCGAGCCGTGTGACGAGGACGCGGTCGCCGGGGTTGAGGCGGTGGGCGAGCGAGCGGCTAAGATGGAGGGTGAGGCTGGTCATGTTGGGGCCAAAGATGATTTCTTCCTTGCGGGCTGCGCCGAGGAAGTCGGCGGCGGCCTGACGGGCTTCGTCCAGTATGGCGTCGCTGGCGCGGCTTAAGGCAAAGGCGCCGCCCTTGTTGCTGTTGGTGTGCAGGAGGTAGTCCAGCATGCGGTCGGCGGATTGGCGGGCGACCTGGGTGCCGGCCGGGTTATCAAAGTAGATGGCCGGGCGCTGTTGGAGGGCGGGGAAATGGCTGCGGATTTCGGTGAGGTCCAGCATGGGGGCTCCTTCAGGCTAGTAGTCAGTCAACCCGGTTAGGATGGATTGGGCTTTGCCGTTTCTATACTGCCTCACCCCCCGGCCCCCTCTCCACAGTCGTGGAGAGGGGGAGTCTAACGAAACAAGATGGGGGTGATAGGCCAGAAATTTCATGAGTGCGATTAATTATTTGTGTTGAATGAGGGCGCGGGTGACCCAGCGGGCGATGCCGCCATAGCGGTATTTGTATTCTTCGTCGCCGCGCATGAAGTCAAAGGCTTGCTTGCCGGTTTCGCAGGCATCCATGAGGGTGTAGCCGAGCAGGACGGCGCCGGGCGAGAGGTCGCCAAAGCGATTTTCCAGGCCGGAGTTGTAACCCCACAGGCGGTTGTTGTAGTCAAAGCACAGCAGAGCGGCGGCTTTTTGCTTGCCGACGGTGAGGAAGCGCAGGTCGAGGTAGCCGCTGGCGAGGGCGACCTGGGCGATGGCGAGCATCTGGGCGGCCATGGCGGGGGTGAGGAAGTCCTGCTTGCCACGTTCCTGTACCATCAATTTCCCAAAGGCTTCGAATTCCTCGGGCAGGGTAGCGGGGTCAGTGAGTTTGTACCAGCCGACGGGCACGGGGTAGCGGGCGGCGTTGCGGAGTTTGCGGCGGAATTCCTGGCGTTCCTTGCCGTCAATAGATTCGAGCCAGGCTTCAAAATCGCCCGCGAGGGGGATGTAGGGCGCAGGTTGCAGGCTGCTGTGGGTGTATTTCAGCCCGGCGGCCTCGGCGGCGGCTTGCAGGGCCGGCAGGGTGGGCGAGTCTTCGAGGATGTTTTGCCAGTCCAGCGTGTGCCAGGCGGGGGCATCCGGGCTGGTGAGGAAGGCCAGCAGGGCGGTGGTGAAGGCGGGCAGGTCAGCGGGGCGGGCGATGAGGTCAAGAAAGTCGCTGATTTCGAGGCTGCCGAGCAGGTGCAGAGCAGGTTGCCGGGTGTCTTTGGCGGGAGCGAGGAACAGGGGGGCAATGCCGAGGAGAGCGCCGGCGGGGTCGCGGGCGAGGACGATGGCGAGCTGGCTCTCGGCGGGCCATTCACCGCCGCCCTTGTGCTGCCACCAGGCGAGGAGATATTCATGGCGCAGGAACGGCACATCGCTTGCACTGTGTGTGAGGAGGGCATTCCACTCGGCGGCGAGCGGCAACCAATCGGTTTCTTGGGTGAGGAGGGAGAATTGCATGGGGCGGTTTGTACCTGTAAGAGAGTGGTGGGCGGCAGACTTGCGGGGCCGCTGAAAGAGCCCGCTGGGATTTTACCAGTATAATGATTCCGAGCCAGCGACTGCCATTTTATGGCACGTGAACCCCTTTACCTATGACTGAAACCTATGATTTGAACCTTGTGGGGCTGCACCGTAACGCGGGGCGCGACCTGCCCGGCCTGCCGGGCGTACACGTGGCGCAGCCGCCGCGGCGGGTGGCGCGCGGACGCAAGCAGGATGGCTTTATCGGCTATTTGCATGTGGCCAGCGGGCCAGCCCTTTCGCGCGAGCAATCTTTGACTTTGCTGCAAAGCCTGGAGCGCACATTTTACAATACGCCGGGCTCGGCGACGGCCGCGCTGCGGGAACTGGCCGAGGGGCTGAATGAGACGCTGTTGAACCGCAATCTCAAAGGCGGGGGCGAACCGAGCGTGGTGTACCTGACCCTGATGGCCTTGCGCGAGGATATGTTGTTCATGGCGCAATCCGGGCCAGCGCATGGCTTTTTGATGACGCGGGCTGGAATTGAACATTTGCATGACCCGGAAACCAGCGGGCGCGGACTGGGGGTGGCACGCACGCCGCAGATCCGGTTTTTCCAAACACCCTTGAGCGCGGGGGCGCTGCTGCTGTTCGTGCCGAAGCTGCCCGCGGGCTGGAATTCGGCGACGTTCCGGGAGGTGGTGGGGCGACCGCTGGGGCATGCGGCGCGGCGGTTCCTGGATGATGCTGGCCCGGATTTGCAGGCGCTGCTGATGGAAGCGCGGCCGGGAAATGGACAGCTGACTCTGCTGCGCACGCCGGCGGCGGCGCAACAAAGCGTAACGGCGCAACAGGGCCCGCGGCCAGTAGAACCGCCTGCGCCGGAAAGACCACAGGAGAAAACCAGCCCGCCCGCGGCGCGGCGCGAGCGCGAACCGATCAAGCCGCGGGCCATTGTGGAAGAATCACAAGAACACCCGGCTATTTATACTGAACCGATTTCACGCCCGGCCACGCCGGAGCGCATTAAATCGAATAAGGCCGCCGCGCCGGTAGCCGCGGGGGTGAAATCTGTGCTGGGGCGGTTGCCGGCGTTTGGCCCGCTGGCAGGCAAAGCTGCGGGTGGGCTGGGGGCGGCCGTGCGCCGGAGCGGGGGGCAGCTGCGGGCGCTGCTGGGGCGGATGTTGCCAACGGAAGAGATGCTGAATTTACCCGCTTCGACGATGGCGCTGGTGGCGGTGGCGGTGCCGGTGGTGGTGACGACCGTGGCGCTGGTGATTTACCTGAACCTGGGGCGCGAGCAGGGCTACCAGACGTACCTGGGGCAGGCACAACAAGCGGCGGCAACGGCGGCCGAAGCCAGCGATAGCAGCGAAGCGGCGGCCGCCTGGCAAAACACACTGGCCCTGCTGGAACGGGCAGAGGCGTACAGCACCACGCCGGAGACGGATGCCCTGCGCCAGCGGGCGCAGGCGGCGCTGGATGAACTGGAAGGCGTGTACCGGCTGACGTTTACGCCAGCGATTACCGGTTCGTTGAGCAATTCGATTCGCATCCGGCAGATGGTGGCGACTGGCACCGACCTGTATATGCTGGATGCGGATAGCGGGCGGGTGTTGCGGGCGTGGCTGACCGGGCGGGGGTTTGAAATTGACCCGACCTTTTCCTGTGGGCCGGCGCAGTATGGGGCCTATATCGTTGGGCCGCTGGTGGATATTACGGCATTGCCAGCCAATTCCGAGGATGCGGAGATTCTGGCGATGGATGGGAATGGCAACCTGCTGTACTGTATTCCGGAAGAAGCGCCGCTGGCGGTGCCACTGGTGCCGCCGGATAGCGCCTGGGGCAACCCCAGCGCGCTGACAGTCGTAGATGGGCAGTTGTATATTCTGGACCCGCTGACGAACGCGGTGTGGATTTATGACGGTGAGGATAGCCAGTTCCGCGAGCCGCCGCGGTTTTATTTCTCGGCGGAAGTGCCAGCATTGGGCAGCGCGATTGATATCGCCGTGAATGGCACGGAATTGATTGTGCTGCACAGCGACGGACATTACACGCTGTGTGTGTACAGCGGGCTGCAGGAGTCGCCGACGCGCTGTGAAGACCCGGCGACTTATACGGATGACCGCCCGGGGCGTGAATCCGGCCCGCAGGTGGCGGGGGCAACTTTTTCGCAATTGGAGCGGACGGACCCCCCGGAACCCTCGTTGTTTTTTCTTGACCCGATTACGCGCTCGGTGTATCACTTCAGCCTGCGGGTGAATCTGGTGCGCCAGTACCGGGTGCAGTCAGAGTTTCCGGCGGGGTTGGTGACGACATTTGCCGTCAGCCCGACGCGGGCGATATTTCTGGCGGTGGGGAACCAGGTGTTTATCAGTTACCTGCCATGAGCATTGCGGGGAACGGGTAGGTTTAATTCCATGCCAACGTATGTTGAAGTGGCAGTCAATAACCCCAGCATTGCCGGGGTTTTCCATTATCATCTGCCCGAGGAACTGGAAGGCCAGGTGGCGGCCGGCGACCTGGTGAGCGTGCCCTTTGGGACGCAACGGGTGTATGGCGTGGCGCTGGGGTTTGTGGCGACGCCGGAAGTGGCGGCTACCAAAGCGGTACAGGCCAAAGTAGCGACCGATGCCAGCCTGACGGAAGTGCAGATTGCGCTGGCGCGGCGGATGGCGGCGCTGACGCTGGCGCCGCTGGCGGCCTGCATCGGGTTGATGCTGCCGCCGGGGCTGACTCCGCAGGCGGATACGCGCTACCGCCGGACAGAAGCGGCCAGCCCGGCCAGCCTGAACCCCAACCAGAAACGCATCCTGAAAGAAATTGAAACGCGCGGCCCATTGCAGGGGCGGCAACTGGCGCGGGTATTGCCCAAGGGCGACTGGCGCAGTGCGGCCAACGCGCTGGTGCGGCAGGGGGTGTTGGCGAGCGAAGCGTTTTTGCCGGAACCGCGCGTGCGGGCCAAGTATGTGCGTACGGCACAACTGGCGGCGGCCCCGGAACAGGCGCGCACCCGCCTGCCGGAACTGGGGCGGGCGGCGGCCCAGGCGCGGCGGGCGAAGGCGCTGGAATTCCTGCTGGGGGAACCGGCGGCGGTGGATGTGAACTGGGTGTATGCCGAAAGCGGCGCGAATTTAAGCGATTTGAAGGCGCTGGCCGAACAGGGATTGATTCTGCTGCGGGAGGAAGAAGCGTGGCGCGACCCGCTGGCAGGGCTGACCTATGACCCGGCCACGCCGCTGGCTCTAACCGCTGACCAGGAACGGGCGTGGCAGGCGATTGAGCAGGGCTTTGAGGCGGCGCGGGCGGGAGAAAAAACCGCGCCATTTCTGTTGCAGGGGGTAACCGGCTCAGGCAAGACGGAGCTGTACCTGCGGGCGGTGGCGCAGGCGCTGGCGCAGGGCCAGGGGGCGATTGTGCTGGTGCCGGAAATCGCGCTGACACCTCAAACGGTACGGCGCTTTCTGGCGCGCTTCCCCGGCCAGGTGGGGCTGATGCATTCCGGCCTATCCGATGGCGAACGCTACGATACATGGCGGCGCGCCCGGCGCGGGCAGTTACCAGTGATTATCGGGCCGCGCAGCGCCTTGTTTGCGCCGCTGCCGAATCTGGGGCTGGTGGTGGTGGATGAGGCGCATGACCCGGCCTATTACCAGGACACGCAATTGCCCTATTACCATGCCCGGCCGATGGCGATTGAGCTGGCGCGGCTGGCGGGGGCGGTGTGCCTGCTGGGTTCGGCCACGCCGGATGCGGTGACGTATTACCACAGCCAGCACGGACGGATTACGCGGTTGGAGTTGCCGGCCCGAATATTGGCGCACAAGGATACGGTGGCCTCCTACCGGAAGCGGCTGGGGGAGGGGGCGGCGAATTACCAGACCGCCAGCCAGCAGGCGGCGGCGGCCGGATTGCCGCCGGTACAGGTCGTGGACATGCGGGCGGAATTGCAGAGTGGCCATAGCGGCATATTCAGCCGGGCGTTGCAGACGGCGCTGGCCGCCGTGCTGGCGAATGACCAGCAGGCGATTCTGTTTTTGAACCGGCGGGGGACGGCAACGTATGTGTTTTGCCGGGATTGTGGGCAGGCTCTTAAATGCCCGCGCTGCGACAACCCGCTGACGCTGCACACCGCCAGCGAAGCGGCAACGGCTGGCGGGCGGCTGCTGTGCCATCATTGCGGGTATGCCCGCCAGAACCCAACGACCTGCCCGGCGTGCGGCTCGGAGCGCATCCGGCATTATGGGCTGGGGACGCAGGGGGTAGAAGCGGAGGTGCAGGCGCTCTTCCCGGAAGCGCGCACGCTGCGCTGGGATTATGAGACCACGCGCCAGAAAGGGGCGCATGACCTGATCTTGACGCATTTCACGAATCGCAAAGCGGATGTGCTGATTGGCACACAGATGGTGGCTAAGGGGCTGGACCTGCCGCTGGTGACGCTGGTGGGGGTGGTGCTGGCGGATGTCGGCCTGACGCTGCCCGACCCGTTTGCGGGGGAGCGGGCATTTCAGGTGCTGGCCCAGGTGGCCGGGCGGGCGGGGCGCAGCCCGCTGGGTGGGCAAGTGATATTGCAGACCTTTTTACCGGAGCATCCGGTGGTTCAGTTTGCGGCCGGACATGATTATGAGGGCTTTATTACCCAGGAATTGGCTGACCGGCGGCGGTTGGGATACCCGCCGTATGCGCGGCTGGTACGGCTGGAGACGCGGGCGGCCACAGCCCAGACGGCTGAGGGGCGGGCGCAGACTCTGGCGGCACAATTACGGCAGCGGCTGGAGCGGGAAGACCGGCGGGCCACGGAACTGATTGGCCCGGCGCCGTGTTTTCATGCAAAGTTGAACCGCGAGTATCGCTGGCAGATTCTGTTGCGCGGGCCGGACCCGGCCAGCCTGCTGGCGGGGTTGGCATTGCAGGACTGGCGGATTGAAACCCAACCGCAATCATTGCTATAATTGACCGGATACGAGGGGAATGAATGCAGGCTGTGTGGAGGATGAAATGCGCCGAGAACTGGTCGCGTGGGAAGAAGTAGACCGATTGATTGACCATCTGGTGGTGCAGTTTGACCATGAATACGATGCGATGGTGATTATTACGCGGGGCGGGATTGTGCCGGGCGGCATGCTGGCGGAAGCACTGGGGATTACGCATATTCTGACGGCGGCGGTGGATTTCCCCGCTGAAATGGAAGGCGAGCGCGCCAAGCTGCTGGTATGGCCCCAGTTTATTCAGTTTCCGGAAGATGGCTTGCTGACCAGCCGCCGAACATTGGTGGTGGATGATGTGTGGGGGTCCGGGCGGACGAGTACGGCGGTGAAAAACCGGGTATCGGCGGCGGGCGGCTTGCCGAGTACGGCGGTGTTGCACTTCAACCCGCACCGTAATTTGTTTGGCAGCGCCCGGCCGGATTATTTTGCCGCCAGCACAGATGCACACATTGTGTACCCGTGGGAAGCGCAGCGCGGCGATGGCCGGATGCTGCGCGACTACTAGCGCGAGCGGGGTTCGGCGAGGGGAATTTCAATCCCGGCGGTCTGAAAAGCGGTTTGCAGGGCGTGCAGGCCGGCGGTCTGGCCGCTGCGGGCATTGGTCTGGCGGGTATCAATCCAGTAGTAGGCAACGCCATCAATTCCCAGTATCCCAAAATTGACAAAGACCACTTCGGGTTCCGGGGGAGTGAGCAGGCCGGGCACGGATTGCAGGGCGTGCTGGGCGACGGCGCGCGCCTGGGT
>CAZEQN010000042.1:0-14553 GCA_964514335.1 uncultured Anaerolineaceae bacterium | reverse complement strand
GGTTGGCGCTGGCCTCGGCCGGGGCGATGAGGTAATAGACCGGCAGGGCGTATTTGGTGTGCGGCAGACTGACCGGGCGGACTTCGGCGCCGAGGGCCTGCAACTGGTCAATGGCGGCGCGGGCGGCGGCTTCAACGGCGGGCTGGATGCCCTCAATGAAGTATTCCTGCGGCACGCCGACTCGCAGCCCGACCAGCGACTCGGCGGTGGTCAGGTCAATCGGTGCGACCGGGTGGCTGGCGCTGGTGGAGTCGAGCGGGTCGTGCCCGGCAATATGCGGGAAGAGGGCGGCGACATCTTCGGCGCCGCGTGCCAGGATGCCGACCGTATCGAGCGAGGAGCCGTAGGCGATGAGCCCGTAGCGTGAGACGCGGCCGTAGGTGGGCTTGAGGCCGGTGACGCCGCAAAAGGCGGCGGGCTGGCGCACACTGCCGCCGGTATCCGTGCCGAGGGCCGCCGGGGCGAGGCGGGCGGCCACGGCGGCGGCGCTGCCGCCCGAGGAACCGCCGGGGACGCGCTCCGGGTTCCACGGGTTGCGGGTGGTGAAGTAAGCCGAGTTCTCGGTGGAGGAGCCCATGGCGAATTCGTCGGTGTTGGTTTTGCCGAGGATGATGGCCCCGGCCGCTTGCAGGCGGCGCACGGCGGTGGCGGTGTAAGGCGGCTGGAAGCCGGCCAGAATGTGCGAACCGGCGGTGGCGGGCAGGCCCTCGACGGCCAGTACGTCTTTGACGGCAATGGGCAGGCCGAGCAGGGGCGGCAGGTCGCCGCCCTTCGCACGGCGGGCATCGGCGGCATCCGCCTGGGCGAGGGCGTGCTGGGGGTCTACGGCGAGGAAGCAGCGCAGGTCGGGGTCATGCTCGAGGATGGCGGCGAGGCAGGCGTGGGCCAGGTCGCGGCTGGAGATGTCGCCATTATTCAGCCCGATCAGGGCGGCAGAAACGGAGAGGGCGGCGAGTTCAGTCATCGCTGGGTGTGTCAAAGATGGGCGGGACGCGGAACTGGTGGTGGGCGGTATCCGGCGCGCCGGCCAGCAGGGTGGCAGTGGGCAGGCTGGGGCCGGGTTCGTCCGGCCGCAGGGGGTGCGGGCCGGCGGCCGCGCCGGTGTAGGGTGGCACGTTGGTAGTGTCCAGTTCCTGCAACTGGGCGACGTGCTCCAGAATGCTGGAGAGCTGGAGGCGGTAGCGTTCCAGTTCTTCGTCGGTCAGGGTGAGCCGCGCCAGGTTGGCGATGTGTTCGACGTCTTTGCGGGTGAGTGCCATGTGGGGAATTATAAAGGAGGGCGGGAAAGAGGTAAACAGGACAGGTAAATAGGTAGACAGGGAAATAGAGAGAAACAGATTAGTTTGATGCGCATTAGTAATAAGTTATTTAAATAAATCTATTGACAAAGTTCAATAAATAGATTACTATCTTGTAGTACGGCTAACCCGAGCCGCACTTAGAGGAGGTTTCAATGGCTAAGTTAGAGTTGCTTGCAAAAAAGAATCAGGATGGTTCGTTTAGCGTATCTATGGAAGTTCAACAACTGATTTCTTCAACATATGTTGATTTTTATGATGAGAAGTCAGGGAGTGGTTATCAGCGATTAGAACCAAATAGAGAAAGTCGGGCTCGGGCAATAGCCAAATATATGCAACGATGTAAATCCAAGGCAATAACGCCTAGCTTGTTTGAAATGACAGGGAATATTAGAACAGACTCAGCAAAGGCGGTCTTTGAACCCCTAGATGAAAATGGTCATTTGGGCATATTGACGATTACGGGCAAAAATAGGCCAATCTCAATTATCGACGGTGGCACACGGTTGTTAGGTTTAGAAATGGCGCTAACTAACGGAGTAGTATCCCCTATTGAAACTTATGACCTAAGGCTTTTTCTTGGATTAACTTTTACAGAGGAAATTTCTCAATTTCTTTTGATAAACGATACACAGAAGAAGGTCCGAACAGATTTAAGTCTTCGAGTTGTTCAGAGAAGCTTAGATGACAATAGCCTATCAGAAAGTGAAAAAGTTGTTCTTCAAACAGTAGTTCCACCAAATGAAGCTTGGAAATTTCAGGCCAGTAGAATTACAGCAAAAATGAATAATGATGCGGGGTCACCTTGGCATGGGCTTATCCAAATGCCTGGGGATAACGCTACAAAACCAGTAAAGATGCAAGCATTTTTTACTAGCTTAAAACCATTGATAACTAACGAAGATTTAAAAACCCATTATGATCAACAAGTCAAAAATGGGGTAGCAGAAGATGAGGATGAAATTCTAACCAAAATAATTAGAAATTTCTGGATCGCAGTAAAAAACGTGAATCCCGATGCTCATCGCGAAGTTAGTACCAACGTGCTTTGGGGAAGCATTGGTGTTAATGCCTGTCACATTGGGCTTGCACCCATATTGCTTAGTATCTTGGAGAGTAGTCACCCGGTTGTTACGGTAGATAGATTTACTCAAATGATTGATGAATCTAAAATTGCTGAGTATGAGTATTGGTTTACAAAAGCAGGGGGATTGAAAGAATACTATCCAAATCAAAAAGGGGATGCAACAATGATGACGGGTGCATCCAACTATAATCGCTTAGGGAAAACTTTAGAACAAGAGTGGCGTAGCAAACTGCACGCATCTCGTGATATTCCTAAGCTCAAGTTTTAATTCTGACTAAAAGCAGGGTTGAGATTTCTCAACCCTGCTTTTTTTTAACGTCTAATCTGGTTAAAGTCCGCAACCGGATGTACAATCTTTACAGCCCGCGTGGAGGTGGAGCATGCAATTATTAAAAGACCGGATTCGGAAGGATGGCAGGAACCTGGGGGGCGGTATCCTCAAGGTGGATGGCTTCATCAACCACCAGGTCGACCCGGCGTTGATGGATGCCTGCGGGGCGGAGTTCGCCCGGCTGTTTACCAAAGTGGGCGCCACCAAGGTGCTGACGGCGGAAATCAGCGGGATTGCGCCGGCGGTCTTTGCTGCCCGGCATATGAATTTGCCGGTGGTGTATGCCCGCAAATCCAAACCGATTACGATGCCGGACCAGGTGTTCCTCACGCTGGCGCCCTCGCACACCAAGGGCCGCGAGGTGGAGTTAATCGTTTCGCCGGAGTATCTGGCGGGCGGCGAGAAGGTGCTGATTATCGACGACTTTCTGGCCAGCGGGGCGACCATTCAGGGGCTGGTGCGCCTGGCGCAGACGGCCGGGGCCAGGATTGTGGGGATTGGGGCGCTGGTGGAAAAATCGTTTGAGGGCGGGCGCGAGTTGCTCTCGGCGCTGAATGTGCCCATCCATGCGCTGGTGAGTATCGCCAGCATGGAGGGCGATAAAATTGAGTTCGAATGAAGGTTACGGAGTTGCGGTGTCAACGAGGTAGTTTGCTCTCCATTGTTGCACCAGTCCTCGTTGTCCCGTTGACGCATTGACTTATTGACCCATTGACCTTCTTCACCCATGGACACCCTGATTATTCTTGACTTTGGCTCGCAGTTCTCGCAACTGATTGCGCGGCGGCTGCGCGAAGCCAACATTTACTGCGAACTGTATGCCTTTGACGCGCCGGCGGCCGAGGTGCTGGCGCACGACCCGCAGGGCTACATCCTCTCCGGCGGGCCGAACAGCGTGTATGACCCCGGCGCGCCGCAGGTTCCGGCCTATGTACTGGAAAGCGGCCGGCCGGTGCTGGGCATCTGCTATGGCATGCAGGCCCTCACGCATGCCCTCGGCGGGCGGGTGGCTTCTTCCAGCCAGCGTGAATATGGCTCGGCGGAACTGGAAACCACGGCCGAGAATCCGCTGCTGCCGCCCGGCCGTCAGATTGTGTGGATGAGCCACGGCGACCGGATTGAAACGCCGCCGCCCGGGTTTGTGCCGCTGGCGGCCAGCGGCAACTCGCCCGTGGCGGCGATGGGCGACCTGGCGGCCAAACGCTTCGGGGTGCAGTTTCACCCGGAGGTACGCCACACGCCGGGCGGGCTGGAGATTTTGCGCCGCTTTGCAGTGGAGATTTGCGGCGCAGTGGCGGACTGGACGGCCGAGTCAGTGATTGAGCAGGCGGTGGCGCGCATCCGGGCGCAGGTGGGCGGCCAGCGGGTGCTTTCGGCGGTCAGCGGCGGGGTGGATAGCAGCGTGGCAACCGCCCTGGTGCAACGGGCGATTGGCGACCAACTGGTGGCGGTGTTTGTGGACCACGGCCTGCTGCGGCACAATGAAGCGCGCCAGGTGACGGCGGCCCTGCAGGACGGCCTGGGGGTTGAACTGGTGGTGGATGACGCCGCGGCGGATTTCTTCGGCCATTTGAAAGGCGTGACTGACCCGGAAGAAAAGCGACGCATCATCGGCGAGCGCTTTATCCGCCATTTTGAGCAGCAGGCCAAAGCGCTGGGCCAGCCGCCGTTTCTGGTGCAGGGCACGATTTACCCGGACGTGGTGGAATCGCGCGCCCCGGAGCGCCAGCACGCCCAGCGCATCAAGACCCACCACAATGTGGGCGGCCTGCCGGACGATATGCAGTTTGAACTGGTGGAGCCGCTGCGCTATCTGTTCAAGGACGAAGTGCGGCGGGTGGGCGAGGCGCTCGGCCTGCCGCCCGAACTGGTGTGGCGGCAACCCTTCCCCGGGCCGGGGCTGGCGGTGCGCTGCCTGGGCGAAGTGACGCCGGAGCGGGTGGCGCGGTTGCAGGCCGCCGATGCAATCCTGACCGCTGAACTGGCGGCGGCCGGCCTGCTGCGGCTGGATGATGCCGGCGGCGGCACAAGCCAGGCCTTTGTGGTGCTGCTGCCGGTGAAAAGCGTGGGGGTGATGGGCGATGGCCGCACGTACCAGGAAGTAGCGGCCATCCGGGCGGTGACGACCGAAGATTTCATGACCGCCGACTGGGCGCGCCTGCCGTATGACCTGCTGGCGAAAATCGCAAACCGCATCGTTAATGAGGTGTCAGGAATTAACCGAGTGGTGTACGATATAACCAGTAAACCGCCCGCAACCATTGAGTGGGAATAAGCGTATAGCGTCATATAGAAAAGGAGCAGGACATGGATTTTGGAAAAGTACTGACCCGCGCCGGTGAAATCATCTGGAAGCACAAGGTGCTGTGGATTTTTGGCATCCTGGCTGGCTGCGGCGCGCAGAGCAACAGTTTTAATTACAGCAGGGGTGGGGGCGATTTTGGCGGCCCGGCCAGCGGGCAGCCAATCAACCCGGACATGCCGTTTGTACTGCCGCCGGAGTTTGAACGGGCGTTTAGCAGCCCGGACGGGCAGGCGGCCCTGCTGCTGGTGTTCGCCATCTTCTGTTTCATCTTCCTGCTGGCCCTGCTGTTCTTTGCGCTGGGTGTGTACGGGCGGCTGGGGATGATTGAAGGCACGCGCCGCGCTGAAAGTGGCGGCGAAATCACCTTCAACAGCATTCATACGGCCCTGATGCCATATCTTGGCCGGGCGCTGGGGCTGAACCTCATCATCGGGCTGGCGTTTCTGGCGGTGGGGATTGTGTTTGCCATCATTTTGGTTTTTGGCGCCGCCTTTACTTTTGGGCTGGGGCTGATTTGCCTGATCCCGCTGGCGTGTTTGCTGGTGCCGCTGATGTGGTTCGTCTCGGTGATTGTTGAGCAGGCGAATGTGGCCCTGGTGCTGGAAGAACTCTCCATCAGCGATGCCCTGCGGCGCGGCTGGGAAATCACGCGCGCCAATTTGGGCGAGTCGATTGCCATGGGCCTGATCCTGGTCATCGGCGGGGCGGTGGTCGGCTTCATCATCAGTATCCCGCTGCTGTTCGCCTTTGCGCCGATGATGATGGGCGCGATGGGCTTTGCCAACGGCTCGGAAGCGGCCGGCTTTGGCGGAATGGGGATTGCCCTGCTGTGCATCGTGGCCTACATGCCGGTGCTGCTGCTGGTGAATGGCATCGTGCAGGGCTATATCAAATCGGCCTGGACGCTGACCTTTGTGGCGCTGCGCGACAAAGCGGCGCTGCTGCCGCCGGAACCGCCGATGAGTGAACTGCCCGCGGCGTAAGCTGCACAAGCGACTCTCTATTACAATACACAGGCGCGGCCTTGGTGGCAGCGCCTGTGTGCTTTAGTGGAGGATGCTATGCCCGGTTTACTTGAACGCCCCACCGTTTCGCGAATCCGCCGTAACCACGGCCTGGAGCATGCCACCATCCATGTGCTGACCCAACGCTTCCCCGGCCGGTCTTTTGCGGGCTATTCAGACGCGGGCGGCTTCTGGCTGCTGGGCGATGTGGATACCGAAGCCGTGGCCGAAGCGGCCCTGGCGGCGCTGGCGCGGCTGCGCAATGGCGAGCGCGAACTGGCGATCCACGCTGGCTGCGGCACCAACTACGCCACCGCCGGGCTGGCGGCGGGGCTGGCGGCCGGGCTGGCCTTTTACGGGGCGCGCCGCAAACGCGACTGGCTGGAACGCCTGCCACTGGCGGGCGTGTTTGCTACGGTGGCCCTGATTCTGGCGCAGCCGCTGGGCTTTCGCTTGCAGCGTCAGGTAACGACCTCCGGCGTGCCGGGCGATTTACGGATTACCTTCGTGATGCGGCACGACAACGGGCCGGTGGTCGCCCACCGCATTACCACCGAGGGCTAAGTCGTTGGCCGAAAGCAAACCCACCGTCTATCTGTTGCACGGCGAGGATGACTATGCCATCGCCCAGTTCATCCAGGCCATGCAACAGAAACTGGGCGACCCCGCGACCGCTGAAATGAATACCAGCGACCTGGGGCCGAATTATGATTTGGACGCCCTGCGCCGGGCGGCGATGGCGATGCCCTTCCTGGCCGAGCGGCGGCTGGTGATGGCGGCCAGCCCCTCCAAACGCTTCACGACCGATGACCAGCGTGCCAAATTGCTGGCGGCGCTGGATGACCTGCCGCCCAGCACGGCGCTGGCGCTGACCGAAGATAAAAATCTCGAATTGGATGACCGCGGCAAGCCGGTCAAGAAAGAGCACTGGCTGGTGGCGTGGGCCAAACAGGCCGGGCCGGAGCGGGCCTTTATGAAGGCCTTTGGCGTACCGAAAGGCGCCGACCAGGTGAAATGGCTGCTGGAGTACGCCCGCAGCCAGGGCGGCGAGCTGGAACGCCCGGCGGCCGTGCGCCTGGCGGACCTGTTCGTGGAGGAGCCGCGCGCTGCCGCCGGGGAAGTGGATAAACTGCTGGCGTATGTGAATTACCAGCGGCCCATCGGGGCGGAAGATGTAGAGCAACTGGCGGCGTTTTACGGCCCGCCGCCGGACTTCTTCAAGTTCATTGACACCATCGGGGCGAATGACACCCGGGCGGCGCTCAACCAACTGGAACGCCTGCTGGCCGAGCAGGACGGCCTGCACTTGTTCTTCAGCCTGGTGGGGCATTATCGCGCCCTGTTGCAAACCCGCGCCATTTTGGATGAGGGCGGGCAGGATGGCACGGTGGCGACGGAACTCAAAATGCATCCTTTCCGGGCGGGCAAGCTGGCGGCCCAGGCGCGGCGGATGAACAGCGCCAGCCTGCGCCAGATTTACCGCCGCCTGCTGGAGTACAACCGCGACATCGTCACCGGCCAGCTGGAAGCCGAACTGGCGCTGACCACGCTGGTGACCGGGCTGACGCTGGCGCGCTGAAACTGGCGACAATTGGGCGGGGGGAATGGTTCGTTACTTGCGGGGCAGAACCGTTATAATTTTCGTATGCGCACTCAACAGCGACTTCCTTATCTTTGGGATTATGAAATCAGCGAAGAAGAATTTCGCGCCATGCTGGCGGGGGAATTGGAACGCGGCCGCCTGAACCGGGATTGGGCGGCGCTGCGCCTGCTGGAATATGCGCCTTACCCAGAAATTGTGCGCCTGCTGGGTTTTCCGGCCCTCCTGGCGGGCTGGCCGCGCTGGCGGGCGCGGGTACGCTCAGAAAGCCGACGGCGCGGGCTGGACTTTGTCGCCGAGTGGCTGCCAACGCATCACCCTGAACTGATCTAGGATAAAGCTGTGACTGAAATCCGTTATGCCGAGCTGCTCTATCCGCTGCAGGACCGGGCGCTGGCGGTGATTGCGGCGCAGGAAACGGGCTTATACCTGACGGGCGGCACGGGGGCTTCACGCGGCTATCTCGGCCATCGCTATTCGGATGACCTGGATTTGTTTGTCAATGACCGCCCGGAGTACGGGCTATGGGTGGACCGGGTGATTCAGGCCCTGGTGTCCAGTGACATGGGCAAGCTGGAAATCACGGCTCGTTATGACCGCTTTACCAACCTTAATCTGGTGACTGACGCGGTAACCCTTAAGATTGAATTGATTAATGATGTACCGGCGCATATTGGTGAGGTTCGAACCCACCCGGTATTGGGCCGGTTGGACAGCCCTGAAAATATTTTGGCGAATAAGGTAACTGCCCTGCTGGGGCGCAATGAACCCAAGGATTTGGCGGATGTGTGGGGGTTTTGCAGCCGTATGAATCTCTCGCTGGAGCACGCCATCACAGATGCACATAGCAAGGCGGCCGGAATCTTCCATGCCGACCTGGCCCGAGTGTTACTCTCGGCCAGCGTCGCGGACTGGGAGGCAATCCGCTGGATTGAGGCTCCGCCAGCCGCGGAGTTTGTAGACACGCTGCATGACTTGGGGCAAAAATTGTTGCTGGCTTAATTCAGAACTAAAAGGACACGTATGAAAACAACTCTGCTGATTGGTACGTTGCTGGCGATGGGTACAGGCATTCTGATTGGCTCGCAGGCCACGATTGGCGGGCGGCTGGGGGCGGTGATTGGGCCGGCGCGGGTTGGCATCTGGATGAATGTCGCCGGGGGTTTGATTGCAGGCGTGCTGGCGCTGATTCTGGTGGCGCGGCTGCCGGAGGCGTGGCCGCTGCCGGGGCGGGTGATTCCGTGGCTGTTCTTTGCCGGTCTGCTGGGCGTGCTGATTGTGGCGGGCAGTTCGCTGGCGCTGGGGCGGGTGGGGGCGGCGGCGGGCCTCTCGGCGATGATTTTCGGCCAGATGCTGGTGGCGACGATTTACGATGTCACCGGCTTGAGTACCGGCGAGCCGATTCCGGTGCAGGGTTCGCGGGTGGTAGGGCTGCTGGTGATGGCGGTGGCGGTGTATTTGTTGTTGCCGCGGGGGTAGGGGCGAAAACAGGGAAACAGGTAGACAGGTAAACAAGTATCAAGGAAACAGGTATCAAGTAAACAAGTAAACAAGTAAACAGGTATCAGGGAAACAGGGTATGCGCGTGGAATGTAGAAATGGCGCTTATACTTCGTAACTCGTAACTTATCCGGTATCACGGAGAGTAGGCCATGAAAAACCTGTTTGTGCTGGGGCTGGTGGTGGCGGTAGGGGTGGGGATGCTGATTGGCAGCCAGGCAACGTTGACCACCCGCAGCACTACGCTGGTGGGGCCGGTAAAGACCGGCCTGTTGATGACGCTCGGCAGCGGGGTGGTGGGCGTGGTGGCGGCGCTGACGATGCTGGCCGCCGGGCGCGGGGCGGTGTGGGCTGCGCCGCCGAATGTACTGGGGATGATGTTCGTGGCCGGGGCGCTGGGGGTGGCGGTGGTGATCGGGATGGGCTTCGCCTTGCAGCAGGTGGGCGTTACGGCCGGGCTGGCGGCGATTTTGATGGGCCAGATGCTGGTGAGCGTGGTGACGGATGCGTTCGGCTGGGGGACGGGCGAGGTCATCCCGATTACGCCGGCGCGGGTGGCGGGGTTGGTGACGCTGGGGCTGGCCGTGTACCTGCTGTTGCCGCGGCGGTAGGGGGAACGGCCAGAAGGGCTAGATTACGGGTGGAAATTGACTGCCCAGGGCGGTACTGGCGTGTCCTTGATAGGGACATGGTGGGGCTCTATTTTCCAGCCGACAGTTCATGTTTCAAAAAGGCTGGGATTCCTCGCTGCGCTCGGAATGACAAGACGAGTGGCGGAAACTGCCCATTTGGGAAAGTCAGTTTACTGGCGGGAGGAATTCGAGTTCGCGGTAGAGGAACCAGTTGCCGAGGCGGTTGTCTACATCTTTGGGGGCGCGGTCATAGTACAGGTCGAAAATCTGGCCTGAATCCACGAACACGCGGAAATAAAAGCGGCCCACGCCCCATGAGCCGCGCCGCACGGCTTTGCGCAGGTTGTGCTCCTGCATGTTGGCGGCGAACCGGCCGCGCCGGCCATAATCGCGCCACTCGCCCAGCAATTCCACCACGCGGTAGTCACGGCCGCGCCAGGCGAAGCCATCCGGGCAGTGCGGGGTTTTGGCGCGGGCAGGCGCTTTCTCAAAGCGCGCTTCAATCGGCTCGCCGATGAAGTGCAGGGGTTGGACGTCAGGCATGGGTTAAGTTTAACCGCCGGACTGAAAAACGGGTATCATTGGCGGCGGATGAGCGACGAAGAGCAGAAATTCACAGACCTGACCGGCAAAACGCTGGCGGGCTATACGCTGGTAGAAAAGGTCGGCAAGGGGGGCATGGCGACGGTCTACAAGGCCTTTCAGGTCTCGCTGAACCGCGACATTGCGATTAAGGTGCTTTCCCCCTATTACGCTGAACTTGATTCCAGTTTCCGGCCGCGCTTTGCGCGTGAAGCGCAGGCGATTGCCAAACTGCGGCACCCCAATATCCTGCTGGTGATTGACTTTGGCGAGCAGGACGGCTACGGCTACCTGGTGATGGAATATGTGCCGGCCGGCACACTCAAAGACCTGCTGGAGAATCGCAGCCTCACACTGCGGGAAGTCAGCACCCTCATCGGGCAGGTGGCTTCGGCGCTGGACCACGCCCACCAGCAGGGCATCGTGCACCGGGATGTCAAGCCCAGCAATGTGCTGTTGCCCAAGCCGGACTGGGCGCTGCTGACGGACTTTGGCCTGGCGCACATGATGGGCGGCAGTATGCTGACCCAGAGCGGCCTCTCGGTGGGTACGCCAGCGTATATGTCGCCGGAGCAGGGCAGCGGCCACGCCGTGGACCACCGCAGCGATATCTACTCGCTGGGGGTGATGCTGTACGAAATGGTGGTCGGCCAGTTGCCCTACTCGGCCGAAACGCCGATGGCGGTGGTGGTCAAGCACATTGTGGACCCGCTGCCGATTCTGGCCGAGAGTGGCGTGGATGTGCCGGAGGAATTGCAGACCGTCATCCTCAAAGCGATTGCCAAAAACCCGGACGACCGCTACCAGACCGCTGGCGAACTGGCCGCCGACCTGGCCGAAATCGCCGCCGACTACCCGGACTGGGCCGCGCCGGAACCTGATGCCCGCCGATACGATAAAACCACCCGTATGCTGCCGGGCGAAAGCAAACGCACCTCGCCGGCGGCCACCAAACGCGCGATGGGGCCGGTGGCGAAGAAGAAGACGAAATCAAACCTGCCGCTGCTGGGTGGGTTGTTTGGGGCGCTGATTGCGCTGGCGTTGTTCGTGTTGGTAGGGACGGCCGGGTTCTTTGGTTACCGGGCCTACCAGGCGGCCAACCCGCCCACGCCGACCCTCACGCCGACGGCCACTGTGCCGCCCAGCCCCAGCCCGGCGCCCTCGCTCACGCCCACGGTGGCGCTGCCGAGCGGCACGCTGCTGTTTGAAGATGATTTCAGCGACCCGGACAGCGGCTGGGACCGCACCCCGGGCGGGCGCACCAACCGCGAAGACGGCTATACGGATTACACCGAAGACGGCACCTATCACATTGCGATTGTCCCGGATGAATATATTTTCTGGGCCAACCCCGGCCTGCGAGTGCGGGATGTGGCAATGGAAGTGGACGCCCGGCTGGTCAGCGGCTCGACTGATAACAACTTTGGCCTGATTTGCAGTTATGTGGATGAGGAAAACTACCTGTATGCCGCCATCAGCAACGAGGGCTACTACTCGTTTTGGGAGCAGTTCCGCGGCAACTGGGAATTGCTGGGTAATGAGGAAAAGGAAAGCGAACTGATTCCGCAGGATAATACGCCCGTGCGGATTGGCCTGATTTGCGAAGGCGACTCGATGAGTTTGTATGTGGATGGCATTTTGCTGGATGTGGTGGATGGCCTGGAACTGGTAGAGGGGGATGTGGGCCTGATTGCCGAGACGTTTACCGGTGGGGGGACTGAAATCGAGTTTGATAACTTCCGCGCCACGGTTCCCTAAGGAGGCCGCCCATGGCCGAGCTGTATCCGGAGTTTGATCGCATCCTGCTGGACGAGCAGGCAATCCAGACGCGGGTGGGCGAACTGGCGGCCGAAATCAGCACGGATTACCGCGGGCAGGGCAGCATCATCCTGATCACGATTTTGAAGGGCGGCTTCATGTTCGCCGCCGACCTGGCACGGCGGATGACCATCCCGCATTATATGGATTTCATGGCGCTCTCGTCCTATGGCAGCAAGTCCATCAGCGGGGCGGTGCGGATTTTGCTGGATATGCGGCTGGATATCTACAACAAGCATGTGCTGGTGGTGGAAGACATCGTGGATACTGGCAAGACGCTGGAGTACCTGACGGTCAACCTGCAAGCGCGGCGGCCAGCCTCGCTGAAAACCTGTGTGCTGACGCGCAAGCCGGGCGATAACCGGCACATCCCGGTGGATTATCTGGGTTTTGAAATCCCGGATGTGTGGGTGGTGGGCTACGGGCTGGACTTTGCGGAGCGCCACCGGACGTGGCCGTTTATCGCCGAGTTGAAACCGGCGGCGTATTCATAACTGGAAAACGAGGAGGTTGCGATGTCAGTGGAATTTGAAATCACGGTTGTGTTGGCCGCGCCGCCGGAAAAGGTGTACGCGGCCTGGCTCGACTCAGCGGCTCACGGGGGCATGACGGGCATGACGGCGGATGTAAACGCCGAACTCGGGAAAACCTACTATGCCTGTGAGCGCTACATCAAGGGGGTCAACCTGGAGTTGGAGCCCGGGCGGCGGATTGTGCAGGCGTGGCGCACGACCGAGTTCAGCGCCGACGAGCCAGACTCACGTCTGGAATTGCGTTTTGAACCGCATCCGGAGGGCACACTGCTCACCCTGCACCATACGCAGTTACCCGAACATGGCATGAAGTACAAGCAGGGCTGGGTGGAAGCCTACTTTGAGCCGATGCAGGTTTGGTTTGCCGGGGGTGGGTAGGTCCGAATTGTAGAGTCGGGTCTAACTGTTGGTATCCAACAAATCAGGGCATTAACCGTTCGCGGATTGCTTCGAATTCGACCTGCTTCTCTTCGGCTGCTGCCCAGCGTTGGATTTCTTCAAGGTCGATTTTATTGGAACCTGCTACCAGCGAGGCTTGCTCCAATGCTTGCAAATCGTTCCAGTGAAAATAGGCGCTCAAGCGATCTTTGATGCAATCGGTTGGAGAAATTACGCGCAGAACTCCGGTTGAGAGAGGAATCTCTTCAATGGCTGTGACTGGTTCAGCGCCGACCGAAAGCGGCCCGGCCGGAAATTCGACAATATAGGGGGTTTCAGGGTGGGTGAAGTGGCGACCGACCTCCGAAAAACCAAGTTCAAGCATGGCGGCTTTCAAGAGACTTCTGGAAGTGGGAAATTCAGGGATGAAATCAATATCTTTGGAAACGTACATTCCGCCACTATACAAGGCAACAGCAGCTCCGCCGGATAGCACAACTTTTAGGCCAGCTTCCGCCAGCTGGGTTTGAACGTAAGCGGCCAGTTCGGCCTGGTTCATCTCTCGGATGGGTATCATTCCGGCTTGCCTTTGCGGCGCGGGCGGCGGCGGTTCATCTGCAGGCGTTCCTGTTCATCCGGCGGGTAGAAGGCCAGAGCCTTTTTTAGCAGGCTTTGGAGTTCAGCCAGGAATGGATAGCGGGGGTTAAAGACATACAGGCGGGTGCGGCCAACGCTCCGGCTGACGAGCACCCCGCCCAGTTCCAGTTTTTCCAGTTGCTTTTGAATCGGGTTCAGGCTGGCGGCATAGTAAGCGGCAATTTCACGGGCGTAGCCTTCCCCGCGCGCCAACAGGTACAGTAGCACCCGTTCGCTGTTGGTTGAGCCTAACAATGGTTGAAGCATAATAGACCTACTTAATAGTTCATATGACCTATAAACTATGTCATGATACCACGCCTGCCGGAGTTTTGCAATCGGTCTGGCGGAGAGTGTCGGTTTGGATGGGAGTCGACGCTTTAGCGGAGGACTTGCGAGGTGCTCGGCTAAAGCCTCGACTCCGAAGTAGCGCCAACGCGGAGTTTCTTAGTTGGCTGCGACCACTTCCATCAGCCAGGCTTCGGCGGCGGGGATGACGGCGGCGCGGCTGGCGCGGGCGGCCACAAGTGTGATGTTGTGCTGGCGCGCTCGCTGGCGCAGGTCCGCATCCTCGAGGGCGCGCAGCAGGGCGGCGGCCAGGGCGGCCGGGTCGGTGGGCGGCACCAGCAGGGCGTTTTTGCCATCCGTCAGCCATTCGCGGAGACTGTCAATGTCGCCCGCTACCGGGAAGCAGCCGCAGGCGAGGGCTTCCAGCAGGCTGTTGGGCGTGCCGTCGTGCTCGCTGGGCGAACAGACCACCTGCGCCTGGCGGTAGAGGTCGGCCAGTTCCGGCTGGGGCAGGGCGGGCAGGAGTTGCACGGCGGCGGCAAGGCCGTGTTGCGCCACCCA
>CAZEQN010000041.1:12824-14693 GCA_964514335.1 uncultured Anaerolineaceae bacterium | reverse complement strand
TGACAATCGATGATGAACTGGTTGCCTTCTTCCTGGGTATAGGGCGTTTCAGTCTTGCGGTTTTCTCCTCGAACGGGTTATGCCGCCATGATACCGCGGGGTGTCGGCTGGCGCACCTGTCCATTGGTCGGGGAGGTCGGGAATCAAAAGCGCGCCGCAACTTGCGGCGCGCTGGCTTGCAGAAGAAACGCCTAGTAGAGCATCGCTTCGCGAATCATCAGGTTGGAGTTGCGAATTTTGAAGCACAGGTCGCTGGCCAGGTTGGTCATGACCGCGAAGCCCATGTGCACATCTTCGCGCATCAGGCGCATGAAATCATCCCGATTGATTTTCAGCACCCGGGTCTTCTCTGCCATGGATATGGCGGAAGCCGAGCGCACGCCTTCATCCACCAGCGATACCTCGCCAAACGACTGGCCTTTTTCCAGCGAGGCAATCGTCTTGGCGCGCGGCTTGCTGCTGCTGTTGCTGAAGGCCATGAACGGCGCGAGTTGAATGGCCACCTTGCCCTCGAGGATAATATAAAATTCCTTGCTGGGGCTGTTCTCCTGGAAAACCGCCTCCTCCAGGCCATAGCTCTCTTCCGTGCATACCGCTTCAATCCGCTTAATCTGGGCCTCGGAAAGGTCGCTGAAGATGTCTACACTTTTCAGCAATTCAGTTACATTCATGGTCACTCCTCCTGGAATGGGCGGTCAGGCAGCCCCGGGTAATGGGTAAGAATGAGTACGAGATGAGTTTAACATGCGCCTCGCGGCGGGTCAAGTTCGGGCTAGCCGCGTGCCCCGCGCCGTTCATCCGGGTCGCGTACAATATCAGCGTAATCCCGGACCTGTATTTCCTGCGGGTCTGCGCCCAGCAAGCGCGCCAGTTCCAGCGCCAATTCGGCCTTTTGCTCGGCATCCGTCCGGCTCCAGGTGCGGCTCTTCACTTCCAGGAAATAGCCCAGGTCCGGTTTCTGCACTTCATCCAGGTTGATGTAGAACTCCGTCTCACGGAAGTTCACCAGCCAGCGCCGCCGGTCTTTCTCAATGTACAACTCGCTATCCGGTGTGAAGTACTCACGCAGGAAGCGCAGGCTCTGGGTAGCCGGGGCGAGGTAACGGCTGCGCGAAAGCATCGCCTTGCTGTCATACTCGCGCTCATGCGTCGGCCCGATGTGGGTCAGGCGGGCGCGCACCTGTTCCACTTTGCCCTCGGCATTCATGAACTCATCCTCGCGGTGACGGATCAGCCCCTGGCTCTCATCCTCAAACACAAAGTAGGTGTCATATTCATGGTAGTGTCGGTAGTACACAATTTCAATCTCTGGCTGGTTCAGCGCGGCGGTTATCGCTTCGGGGTCGTCCACCCGCATCTTTACCTGCACTTCAAAGGACTTTTCCTCGGTCGCGCCGCCAATTGCAATCAGCTTGGATAGCATCGATTTTTCACGCGCAATCAGGAATTTATCCACTTTCTGGGCGTACTGGTCCGCCTCTTCCAGCAGGGCGCGCTCATCAATCGTTTCCAGATTGCGGTCGCGCATCAGCCACTTGCCATTGACCATCACATCGGTCACATCGGTCGATTTTCCGGCAAAAGCAAGTTGCGCATAGACACCATTCGGGTCGCGCCGGAAGCGCGGGCTGTTGTGCAGGGTGTTGATGTCCACCAGAATCAGGTCGGCGCGTTTACCAGCCTCCAGCGAGCCGGTGATATGCCCGAGGTGCAACGCCTGCGCCCCCATGCGGGTCGCCATCAGCACCGCCGTCCGGGCGGGCAGGCTGGTGGGGTCGCCGCTGCGCAACTTCGCCAGGAACGAGGCCAGCCGGATTTCTTCAAACATGTCCAGGTTTGATGGCATAAAATATGGACTTTCAATTGACG
>CAZEQN010000041.1:0-12814 GCA_964514335.1 uncultured Anaerolineaceae bacterium | reverse complement strand
TGTCCAGGTCATTGTTGCTGGCCGGCCCATCCGTACCAATGCCCACATTCAGGCCGGTTTCCAGCATCTGCTGCACCGGCGCCGCCCCGGAGGCCAGTTTCATGTTGCTGCTCGGGTTGTGCGCCACCCCGGCCTTGTGGTGTTTCAGGGTGTGGATTTCGCCCTTATCAATGTGGACGCAGTGCGCCGCAATCACCTTGGCATCAAACAGGTTTTGCTTTTTTACATAGGGGATGACCGGCATATCATTCTCGGCCCGCATATTCTCCACTTCCACTGCCGTCTCGGAGAGGTGGATATGCAGCGGCACATCAAACTCGGCCGCCAGCGCCGCGCAGGCTTTCAGGATTTCCGGCGTACAGGTAAACGGGGCGTGCGGCGCAATCGCTGGCACCACCAGCGGGTGCTCACGCCAGCCCATGATAAACTGCCGCGCCGCCGCCAGGCTCTCTTCAAATGAGCCAGCATCCGGGGCCGGGAACTTCAGCACCGTCTGGCCCAGCACTGCCCGCAAGCCGGCCTGCACGGTGGCTTTGGCGATATCCTCCTCGTAATAATACATGTCGTTATAGGTCGTGATGCCGGTACGGATGTACTCGGCGCAACCTATCAGCGTGCCCAACTTTACGAAGTCCGGCGAGACATACTCGCGCTCCACTGGCATCATGTAGCCCAACAGCCACACATCCAGCCGCAGGTCATCCGCCAGGCCGCGCAGCAGCGTCATGGGTACATGCGTGTGGGCGTTGACCAGCCCCGGCATCAGCACCTTGCCGCCGCAATCTTTTTTCCCCACGCCGGGGTAAGCGGCCAGAATCTCGGCCTCCGGCCCGGCCGCCAGAATGTTCTCCCCGGCCACCGCCACCGCCCCCGGCTCATATTGGTTGAAGTGTTCATCCATGGTCAGGACGATGGCATTATGCAGGATGAGGTCAGCTTTGTCAGTCATTGGTGTCCTTTTCGTTTAAACGCAGAAACGCCCAAACCTCCAATGGAAGTCCGGCGTTTCTGATAGGGATGCACATTCAGGTCAAACATTAACCAATTCTACCCAAAAGGCGGGGCAGGGCAAGGGTTCAGCTCCAGACCATCTTGGCTCCCGCAATTACCAGCGCCAGCCCCAGCAGCTGCCGCAGGGTGGTGTTCGCCAGCCGCTGGCTGCCATAGTGGGCTCCCAGCAGGCCGCCCACCAGCGCCGCCAGCCCCCACAGCGGGATGGCCGCCGGCAGTTCGCCACCGCCAGCCAGGTGGGCACCCAGCCCGGAAATTGAATTGAGCAGGATAAACGGCGCAGAAATCCCGGAGGTACGGCGCGCATCTGCCCAACCCATTAGCAATACCAATGGGCTCAGGAATATCCCGCCGCCCACGCCGGTCAGCCCGGAGAGCAGGCCAATGCCAGCCCCGCTTAGCAACGCCGCCCATAGAGGGGGCGCTTTCGGCTCTGCGGCGACTGGTGGCGCAGGGCGCAGCAACCGGAAAGCCGCAAACCATAAGGCCAGGCCCACCAGCGGCCGGTAGAGTTCGCCTGGCAGGTGGATTGAGCCACCCAGCGCCGCAAACGGGATGGAGGCCAGCGCAAACGGCCAGAACAACTGCCCGGAGAAGTGCCCGGCCCGCGCGAATTTGTAGGTTGCCAGACTGCTTACCAGGATGTTCAGCGCCAGGGCGGTTGGCCGCATCACCGCTGGAGCCACGCCAAACAGCGCCATCGCCGCCAAATAGGCCGAGCCACCGCCATGCCCAACCGCCGCGTACAAAAATGCCCCCACCAGTATCAGGACCGTCAATGCAAATTCGGATGAGTTCGTCACTAAATTGTTACTCCGCTTTCAGTCGCCGCAGGATGTCCAGCGCGCTATTCACCGCCCAGGCCGCCGCCAGGGTGGGCGGCCCGCCGTAGGTGCGGGTAATCGCATTTTCCTTCAGCGGCGACTGAATCACAAGGTGAAAGGTCTGCATTTCCGGCCCGCGCTCCAGGGCCACCCCTAATCCTGCTTCGGCGCCGCTGTTTTCCCGCAGGCCTGTCACCCGGGCTTTGAGTTCTTCCAGCGGCGGGCTGCCCTTGGCCGCGTCCCAGGCCACCCGGCCCGGCCCGGCCAGCCGCGCCCCCAGCGCGCCATCCAGCCCGGCTTCCACCAGCGCCAGCCGCCAGCCCAGTCGATCGAGATGGGCTGTAGCCGCGTCTTCCAGCCGTTCGCCATCTGCCCCGTAGATGCGCTCGCCCAGCCGGGTGCGCAATTCAGCCTCCACTGGCGCGATCAGCGCCCGGGCGGCCGCGACCGATTCCGCTTTGGCCGTGATGCGCACATCCACCTGCCCGGCGTGCGCCGCCAGCCCCACGGTCGGGTTGCGCAATTCTTCCAGGTCAGCAATCCGTTCATCAATCGCCGATTCGCCCTCGCCAGCCGTGTGCAGCACTCGCGCCAGAATCGTGCCGGTCAGCCCGTAGCGTTGCCGCAGGTAGGGCAGGGCGTCATGCTCCAGCAGGTGTTCCATTTCGCGCGGCACCCCCGGCAGGCAGATGACGGCGTTCCTTTCTGTTTCCATCCGAAAAGCCGGAGCCGTGCCGACCGGGTTCTCGATCGCCACCGCCCCGGCCGGTACATAGGCCTGACGTTTGTTATTTTCGGTCGGCGTGCGCCCAAAGCGGGCAAAGCGCGCCTCCACCTGCTGCCACAGTTCCGGACGGAATTCCAGTTCCACCCCGAAGGCCAGGGCCACCGCCGCCCGGGTTGGGTCGTCCACGGTTGGCCCCAGGCCCCCGGTAGTAATCAGGATTTCCGCCCGGCTCATGGCCTGGCGCATGGCCTCCGCAATTCGCTCGACATTGTCGCCCACCGTGGCGGTGTAGTACAAATCCACTCCCGCATCCCGCAGGGCGCGGGCGATGTGGCGGGCATTCGTATCCACGATTTCACCGAGCAGTATCTCGGTGCCGATGGTGAGGATTTCAGCCGAGGTCATGGAGGTTGGGCGCGTCCTTTGTTACGGCAATTCCACCGTTGCCACGCCGCTGCGGCATTCCGGGTCACAGCCCGGGCCATTCGGGCGGAAGTTTTCGTAGTCCGGGGCAACCTCAAACGTAACGCCGCCGGCCGCCCACCCAATTTCCACCGAGACCTGCTCCGGGCTGAACTCAAACAGGGTGAAGACCCCGTTCTCGCAATCCATCCCCAGCGGGGCTTCGCTGGCTTCGGTTTCTTCCTCGCAGGCAATCAGGAATTCCTGCCCATCCGCCCGCACTGTCACCCAGTAGGGCAGGGCCGGCGGGTTGATGACCCGGATTTCCAGCGTATCCACGCAGGCCATCAGGGTGCACATTTGCGGTTCTTCCGGCGGCTGGCTGGGGGCGACACAGGCCGCCAGCGTCAGGGCCAGCAGGGCGAGCAGGGCAAACGTGAGTTTTGTGTGCATAAGGTTTTTCTCCATTCTGGGATGAGGTTTCATTCTCCAGAACGCCAAAGGTGGTCATTTGGTTCCCGATTAAAGTATTGGCCAATTCTTCAAGCCCGCCTTTCGGGCGGCCTGATTCAGATTCCAGTCAAAACTGGCAAAAGTTACCGGCGTGTCCAGCGCATCCCGCCAGCTCAAGCCGGCCGCCAGATGCAGGGCATCATAGCCACGCAAGCCATATTCCCAGGCCAGCGCCGCCGCCCGTTCCAGCATGGCGGGCGCCGTGTGTAGCCGCACAAAGGCGGGCCAGTGTTGGAGAAAATCTGCCCAGGCTGACCGCGCCGCTTCGGCTTGCACCCAGTTCTGGCGCACTCCCTTGGCCAGCCCGGCCGCAATCTCGACCATGGCAATCGAAACGGACCCTGTCAGCTCGGCCTGTTCAATTAATTGGTGAACTCCGTCTGAACCCGGCTCACGCACATACCGTTTTATCAGGGCGCTGGTATCCAGGTACAGGATCATTCGCGGTCTTCCAAAATCAGGTCAGCCAGGCTGCCCGGTCCCTGATTGGTCGCGCGGGGGCGGTAGTCTGGCAGCGTATTGCCATCCCATTCTCCCAGCCCGGCCGCCACCAGCCGCTGCATTCGTTCCGGCAGGCCGGCGGCCAGCGGCAAAATCTGACCAATCGGTTGGCCGTGCTCGGTGACGATAATCGTTTCCCCGGCCTTTACCCTTCGCAGGTATTCGCTTAGTTTGTTTTTTAGTTCCCGCGTCCCGACTCTATGCGGCGTGCTCATAGCGCCTCCTTTTGTGGCCTCATTATATCATATGAAGCCACAATCTAAACCACATTGTATTCGTGAATCAAGCGTCCTTCGCCAAAGCGGGCATAGTCCAGCATACTGACATCCACCGTACTCGCCTGCCCATCCAGAATGATTTCAGCCATCAATTGCCCGCTGACCGGCCCGTGCATGAAGCCGTGCCCGGAGAAGCCCGCCACCAGATAGAAGCCCTCCAGCGGCGTTTTGCCATAAATCGGGTGGGCATCCGGCGTAACCTCGTACAGCCCGGCCCAGTGGCTCGCCAGCCCGGCCTTCTCCAGCAGCGGCAGCCGCGCCGCTGCCTGCTCCAGGTTGTTCAGTTCCCAGTCCGGGTCCACGTTCTGGTCATACCCTGGTTTTTCATTCGGATTGCTCATCCCGGTTAGCAGGCCATCGCCTTCGCGGTGGAAGTAAAGCGATTGCGCAAAATCAATCACAAACGGGAAATCCGCCGGTACTTCCGGCAGGGCGGTGGTGGTCAGCATCTGCCGCCGGATGGGCGTAATCGGGATTTCCACCCCGGCCAGTTCGCCTATCTGCCCGGCCCACGGCCCGGCGGCGTTTACCACCAGCGGCGTTTCAATGCGGCCTTTATCGGTATCTACGGCGGTGATTTTGCCGCCCGCCTGTTGTATCCCGGTCACGCTTACCCCGGTCAGGGTTTTTACCCCCAGTCGGCTGGCGTTGTTGATGTAGCCCATCACCACCCCGTTGGGGTCGCACAGGCCGTCTTTGCTATGAAAAGTGCCTTTCAGCACATCCTCCAGCCGCATCAGCGGCAGCCGCCGCCGGATTTCATCGCCGTCCAGCCATTCGGTCATCACCCCCAGCCGATGTTGCAGCGCCACATTGTGTTCAAAACGGGCGATGTCCTGCTCATTCGTCAGCAGGAACAGGTAGCCGCACTGGCGGTAATCCACTTCCTGCCCCATTTCTTCCTTGAAGCGTTCCAGCATGGGCAGGCTCGCCAGCGACAGCCGGATATTGACCTCCGTGGCGAATTGGTAGCGCACCCCGCCCGCACAGCGGCCGGTTGCGCCAATGCCGAAGAAGTCTTCTTTTTCCAGCAGCACGATGTCCTTCACCCCGCGCCGCGCCAGGTGGTAGGCCGTGCTGGCCCCCATCACGCCCCCGCCGATGATTACAATGCTTGCCGTTCTGGGAATGTCGCTCATGATCGCTTCAATGTCCTTTATGCCGTCCAATGGATTCAGGTTCTTTATCCAGGTTGCCCACCCAACCTGAATTCAATTAACGCCACTTACTATTTACCAATTACTGCTTTTCAGTTACCACCCCACCTCACTACCCAGACCCAGCCGACGCGCGTTCGCCAGCGCCAGTTGGGCCGCGGCCGCATCCTGCACCGCCACCCCGACTGACTTGAAGAAAGTGATTTCCTCCGGGTGGCTGCGGCCTGTGGCCGTACCGTTCAAAATCTCGCCGAGTTCAGCAATATCTCCTTCCTGCAATTGCCCGGCCTGCAACGGCAACAGCAGGTCGCCGGCTTCGGCCAGCGCTGCCGTCCGGCTGTCCACCACTACCCGGGCGCGAGCCACGCTGGCCGCCGGGACTTCCTGCATTTGGGGCGTGTAACTGCCCACCCCGCTGATATGCGCCCCGGGCTTGAGGTCGGCATCCGCAAAGACGGGTTCAGCGCTGGTGGTGGCTGTGCAAATGATGTCTGCGTCTTTCACCGCTTCGGCCGGGCTGGCCGCCAGTCGCAGGTTCGTCGGAATGCGCCTCTGCCCGGCCAGTTCGGCAATCATGGCGCGCGCTTTTTCCGGGTTCGGGTCGTACACCCAGGCGGTCTGAATAGCGCGCACTGTGCAGGCCGCTTCCAGTTGGGTGCGGGCCTGCGCCCCGGCCCCAAACACCGCCAGGGTGTGGGCTCCGGCGCGCGCCAAGACATCCACCGCCGCCCCGCTGCCCGCTCCGGTGCGGATGGCCGTCAGGCTCGCTCCTTCCAGCATTGCTTCCACTGCGCCCGTTTCCGGGTTTAGTACCAGGACCGCGGCATGAATCAGCGGCAGGCCGCGCCCCGGGTTACGGTTGAAGACGGATACGACCTTGACCGCCAGCGCCTGCCCGGCGGCATCCTCCACAAAGGCAGGCATGAACAGGCTCACCCCATCCTGGGCCGCTACCGGCAGGCGCGTACGCAGCGGCAGTTCGGCTTTGCCGGCCGAGAGGGCCGCATAGGCGCGCTTCATCGCCGGGATGCATTCGGCCATTGGTAAGGCTTGCTTCACTTCGTTTGCATTGAGAATCAGCATGACTGTATTTTAACCGCAACACCGCCCTATAAAAAACGGCAGGCCGTTGCCAGCCCGCCGTCCTGTCATTCATGAAACTACGGCCTAATCAATCCCGAGGTAGGCCTTTTGCACCATCTCGTTCTTCTTGAGTTTTTCGGCGTTATCGGTCAGCACCATCTGGCCGGTTTGCAGCACATAGCCGCGGTGCGCAATTGAGAGGGCCATCAGGGCATTCTGCTCCACCAGCAGTACGGTCGTGCCTTCCTTGTTGATGGCTTCAATCGTGTCGAAGATGCCCTCCACCAGAATTGGCGCCAGGCCCATCGAGGGTTCGTCCATCAGCAGCAGGGTCGGGCGGCTCATCAGCGCCCGGCCGGTGGCCAGCATTTGCTGCTCGCCGCCCGAAAGCGTGCCAGAGACCTGGCGGCGGCGCTCCTTAAGGCGCGGGAACAGCCCATAGATATAGTCCAGGTCGCTGGTGATACCCGCCTTGTCATTGCGGTGGTAGGCGCCCATTTCCAGATTTTCCTGCACCGACATCTTGGAGAACACGCCGCGGCCTTCCGGAACCATCGCGATGCCCTTGTACACCAGCTCATGTGCCGGAGATTTGTGCAGGTCTTCGCCGTTCAGGGTGATGCTGCCCTGGCGCGGGTGCAACAAGCCGCTGATGGTGCGCAGGGTGGTGGTCTTGCCGGCCCCATTCGCCCCAATCAGGGTGACAATCTCGCCCTGATTCACTTCCAGCGAAACGCCTTTCAGGGCGTGAATGTTGCCGTAGTAGGTGTGGATGTCCTTGACTTCAAGCATTGCCATAATGTTCGCTCCTCGCCGCCTATTTGGCCTTACCGGATTTCAGGCCGCTGGCTGCCCCGCGCCCCAGGTAGGCTTCAATCACGCGCGGGTTACTCTGGATGTCCTTGGGCTTGCCTTCGGCAATCTTGGAGCCATAATCCAGCACGGTTACCTGATCGCTGATGCCCATCACCACCCGCATGTCATGCTCAATCAGCAGAATGGTAATGCCCAGCTCATCGCGCAAATGCTTGATGAAGTGCGTCATCTCGCCGGTTTCATTCGGGTTCATGCCGGCCGTTGGTTCGTCCAGTAGCAGCAGTTTCGGCTGGCTGGCGAGGGCGCGGGCAATCTCCAGGCGGCGTTGCGCTCCGTAGGGCAGGTTGCGGGCCACCTGGTCGCCCAGGCCCTGCAAGCCCACGAACTTGATCAGCCGGCGGGCTTCTTCCAGCGCCTCGGCTTCTTCGTGCTTGAAGCGCGGGCTCTTCCAGATGGCTTCGCCCCAAAACGTCTTCAAACGCGGGTGCTGACCCACCAGGATGTTTTCTATCGCGCTCATGTTCGCAAACAGGCGGATGTTCTGATACGTGCGGCTGATGCCCAGGCGGGTGACGATGTCCGTGCGCTGGTTCTGAATCGGCGCCCCGTTGAACAAAATCATCCCGGAGTCAACCTTGTAAAAACCCGTGACGCAGTTGAAGAACGTGGTCTTGCCGGCCCCATTCGGGCCAATCACGGATGAAATCGAACCTTCCGGGATTTCCAGACTGAAGTCATTGACGGCCACCAGACCGCCAAAGGTCTTGATGATATTGCGTGTGCTAAGGATAGATGCCATAGGAGTGTCTCCTTGCCTTACGCGTCTGCGCCGGGTAACTCGGCTTCTTCGGCGTGCAGCTCACGCTTGAAGACTTCGGCCGGCAAAAAGCCTTCCGGTCGGTTGAGCATCATCACAATCAACAGGATGCCATACATCAGCAGGCGGTATTCCTGAAACTCGCGCAGCAGTTCCGGCAGACCGACCAGCGCAATCGCCCCTACGATAACGCCGGGGATGCTGCCCAGCCCGCCTACGATAATCAGGCTCAAGGCATTGATGGAGATGAGCAGGTTGAAGGAGTGCGGGAAGATGTTCCCCAAGCGGGCGGCGAAAATCGCCCCGCCCAACCCGGAGAAGCCCGCTCCAATCGCAAAGGCCAGCAGTTTGGTCTGCACCAGATTGATGCCCATCGCCTCGGCTACATCTTCATCCTCGCGCATCGCCATCCATTGCCGCCCCAGGCGCGAATCGCGCAACCGGATGGATACAAACGCCACCAGCAGCGCCCCCGCCAGCACCAGATAGTACATCTTTTCCGGGCTATCCAGCTTGATGCCAAGGAAAACAGGGCTGGGGATTGCCAGCACGCCCTGCGCGCCGCCCATTATCGGCCGCAGCCAGTCCGAGAGCGCCAGAATGCGGATGATTTCGCCAAAGCCCAGCGTGACAATCGCCAGATAATCGCCGCGCATGCGAAGTACCGGGAAGCCCAGTAGAATTCCAAAAAAGACCGAGACCAGCACGACAATCGGGAGGGCCAGCCAGAAGTTGAACACCCCGCCGCCCTGATTCAGCGGCCCGGTGGTGGTCAGAATGCCCATGGTATACGCCCCAAAGGCAAAGAAGGCCACATAGCCGAGGTCCAACAGGCCGGCATAGCCCACCACGATGTTCAGGCCGAGGCCCAGCAGCACAAACCGTCCGACTTCAAACAGCACCTGGCTTAAAAACGAACCCAGGATATAGGGGGCTACCAGCAGCAAGGCGCCAAGCCCGACGAACAGAATGACTTGATTCCGCAGGCTGGCGCGCTTGTTTTCTGCGGCAGCCGCTGACGCAACTTGTTTTTCAGATTTTGTTCGCCGGCGCTCGCGCAGGATGAAAATACCCGTCAGCGCCACAAACAACACTACTGCGCTCAAGGGCTTGAGGGCATCGCCATCCAGCAGCAGGCGCACCGAGGGCCGCCCAAACAGGGTGGTCATCACCTGGGTCACGATGTCAGAAAACACCGCCACCACCACCACCACACCCAGGCTTAACCCCAGCGTGCGTTTGTACACGCCCGGCAGGCTGTCATACAAGCCGCCCAGTACGGCAATTACGCTGGTCGCCAGGAAGAACAGCCCCAGCCCGGCTGTGTCGCGCCCAAACGTCAGCAGCGAGAGCAAAGTGCGGTTGACGCTCACAAACACGCTCTGCATTTCCACATTGTTCGCCAGCAAGACCAGCAGGGTGGTGGGGATGCCCGCCGCCAGCCCCGCTACCAGGCTGGAGAGTGCATTGACCGCCAGCGAGGCCTCTTTGTGGGCGCGGGCTGTCAGAATACCTGCTGCCAGCACTCCGCCGAACAGCAGCAGGTGGCCCATGTTAAAAAAGTCACCAATCAGGTTACGGCCGCTGAAGGCTTCCACCATCCCAATCATGGAGAAATACAGGGCAACCAGCCCGCCAATCAGGCCGTTCCGAATGGAAATTTTCCAGTCTATTGCCTTCATCCGGGCCTCCTTAGGCTTTCTTTTCGGCCAGACGTTCGCCGAAGATGCCCTGCGGGCGGAAGATGAGAATCAGTACCAGCATCGTAAAGGCGATTGCATCCTTGAGCTGGTTGGCGGCCGGGATACCCAGCCCTTCCAGCACCGCATTTGGCCCCAGCGATTCAATCAGCCCCAGCAACAGGCCGCCGAACATCGCCCCCGGGATGTTGCCAATCCCGCCCAGTACGGCCGAAGTAAAGGCCTTGATGCCGGGGAAGAAGCCCATCAGGAAGAATACACCCTGCGGGCGGAACAGGCCGTTGAAGACGCCCGCCGCGCCGGCCAGCGCGCCCCCCAGGGCAAAGGTCGAGACAATCACTTTGTCAATGTCCACGCCCATCAGGCGCGCCACGGCTTTGTCTTCGGACACGGCCCGCATGGCCTTACCGGCTTTGGTGCGCTCTACATACCAGTACAGCGTAATCATCAGCGACACCGCCGCCAGGAAGACCACCGGTTGCACAATTGGCACATCAAAACCGAGGATCTTCCAGGTGCCGCGCAGGATGCTCACTTCCGGGTAAGACCGGAACTGCGAGCCAAACAAGCCGCGGAAGGTGTATTGAAGCAGGAAGGAAGCCCCAATCGCCGTAATCAACGGGATCAGGCGCGGGGCATTGCGTAATGGCCGGTAGGCAATCCGTTCCAGCAGTACCGCAATTCCCGAGGATATTCCAGCAGCAAAAAGGATAAGAACAAGAATGGCAACCAGCGGGTTGCTGGCCAGAAAGCCGTTGCGGTCAAAGTACATCGCCAGAAACACGGTCGAGAAGGCCCCGGCCATGTAGATTTCACCGTGGGCAAAGTTAATCATCAGCAGGATGCCATACACCAGCGTATAGCCCAGCGCAATCAGCGCATAAATACTGCCCTGTGCCAGCCCGGCAAAGGCCAGAGTGGCCCATTGCTCACTGCTGTAGCGTGCGGTGGTAAAAGTGGTCACGAGGCCGTAGACAATCACAATCGCGGCCGCGAGTTGGAAAAATCTCAGGAAGATGTCTACCCAAGAAAGGCGTGCAAGCGTTTTTCTTAGCATTCGGCCTCTCCCATCACAGTGGATTTAAGGCGGGATGAGCCAGAGAATTCTCTCTGGCTCATCCCGGTACAGCATCAGCCTATGGCATGTTCAACAAAACCAGTCGGCTGTTTTGGAACCAGAAACTACGGGGTCCAGATGACGGCCGGCGGCCAGCCACCATTCAGTTCGGCTTCCGTAACCTGGAAGACGCCCAGAGCTTCACCCGTGGCGCAGTCACCGTATTCGTTGCAGGACAGGGTGCCGGTCAGGCCATTGAAGCCGGACGTGGCGGCCATGGCATCCCGCAGGGCCTGGCGGCCAATCAGCAGGGTGCCATCGCTGCCCTGCTGGGCAACGCTTTCGATGGCGTTCAGGATCATGTTGGTGCAGTCGTAAGCGAAAGCGTGGAAGCCTGACGGCGGCACGCCACCCACGACCTCACCCCACTTGGCCAGGAAGGCATCGTAGGTTTCGCCGGTCACGTACGGGCCGGAGAGGTACATACCCACAACGTTCGGGCCGGAGTTCTCGGGGAAGGTGTCAGCCAGCAGACCATCGGCGCCCATCAGGACGGTGTTCTCCATGCCAGCCACTTCAGCGGTCTGGGCAACGATGAAGTTGCCTTCCGGCTCGAAGATCGGGAAGTAGAGTACGTCCGGGGTGTCAGCGGCCACAGTGGTCAGGATGGCGCGCATGTCAGTGTCACCCACGTTCACCGCGCCCTGGAAGGTCACCGTGCCGCCCAAACCAGCAAAGGTTTCAGCGAACACAGCCTGCAGCGCATCCGCGTACGGGGAACCGTCGTGGATGGTGGCGGCAGAGCGGGCGCCCAGCTCATTGTAGGCAAATTCAGCGGCGATGCGGCCCTGGAACTTGTCGTTGTGAGCGGTGCGGAAGTAGCCCGGCATCCAGGTTCCTTCCGGATCGGTCAGACCGGGGTTGGTGTTGGACGGGGAGCACATCAGCAGGCCAGCGGCGCTGATGGTGGGCAGAGCCGCCACGGCGGCGCCGGAGCAGTTGGTGCCAACGATGGCGACGACCGACGGGTCAGCCGAAACGGCGGTAGCCGCGGTCTGGCCGCCTTCCGCCGAACAACCGGAGTCTTCGCCGGTCAGTTCAACGGAGTGGCCCAGCACTTCCGGGCGGTCATTCAGGGCCACGCGGATCGCGCCGAGCGAGTCGTCACCGAGGGTGGCGGTGGCGCCGGAAACGGTCAGCATGTAGGCCAGGTGAATGGGCTCACCGGGGGCGACCGTCACGCAGCCGATAGCATCGGTGCATTCCAGCGCAGCCGCCGGTTCCTCGCTCGCAGCGCCGCCACCGCAGGCCGCAAGGGCCAGGCTGGCGATGATGAGCAAGGACAGTACAGAAAACAAGCGTTTAGACATTTGTACTTCTCCTCCATCAGAGATAGTTTGATTCTCCCGCAAGTCGCGGGGGAAACGCAAGGGGTTTGGAAAAAAGTAGGGGGTATGGCTGGCCGAACAGGCAGCGCCTCCTTTCTCCGTTGTTCTACCCGGCGGCCAGGGGCGTACCGCCGCCGTACTCATCCCCGCCAGCTAAGCATGGGGGGACTTAATGCGCCATTCTACAAAGATTCTGCCCTCCGGTCAAGGCGTGGAGTGTAACTGGGAGTGTCCAGCATCGCTTGGTTCAACAACAGGAGTCGAGGCTTTAGCCGAGTTGCTGGCGAATCCTCCGCTAAAGCGTCGACTCCCACATTATCCAAACTAAACACTCCCGCCAGCCCGGCAGGCAAACGCCCGCTGTGGTAAAATAGAACATCTATGCGGAATTCGGTCTGAACCCGGCCGCTTCAATAAAATTTTCATCGCCTGCGGGCGATTGCTGGAGGTCCCTCGGTGGCTAAGGAAACGAAAGCAAGTTCTTACGGTGCAGAAGATATTCAGGTACTGGAAGGTCTGGAAGCCGTGCGCCGCCGCCCC
>CAZEQN010000040.1:8238-14796 GCA_964514335.1 uncultured Anaerolineaceae bacterium | reverse complement strand
GAGGTCGCGCCAGCGGGTTTCGCGCGGGCGCGGGGTCAGCAAACGCGGCCGCACTTCCAGCAGGATGCGGGGCGGCGGGCCGTGTTGCGAGTTCAGCGAATAGATGCCGAGCAGATCTTCAATCGCCGCGCCGTTGACGCTGGCATTCACGGCCTGGTCATCCGGCAGACAGAAATTGTCCGGCGTCAGTTCCATGCTGGTGCTGGAGCCGAGGATAAGCAGGCCCGGCGCGGCAGTGCGGGCGGAGGCCAGCAGGCCTTGCAGGCGGCGTTCGTTGTAGTTGCGGTTCACGCCCACCGGCTGCCCGGCGAGGAGTTGGGCGGCCATAGCGGTTTCAAGGTCGGGGCGGTACAGACCGGCCGGGTCGATGAGAATATTGAAGCCCGCCACCAGCAGGGCGAGCGGCAGCAGAAAAAGAGTGAGGCGGTACAGGAAGGGTTTCATTTTTAGAATTGGAAGTAGATGAAGTCCGAGCGTTCAAGGACACCGAAAACGAGGATGGTGAGGGCCAGGCCATAGTAAACCGCCCAGCGCAGCCAACCCGGCAGGAGGGGCAGGAGGTCATCCACTTCGGCGAGGCCGCGGCGTTCGAGCGTGATTTCCACCGCCAGCGCGAGGGCCAGGGCGCCCAGCACGACGAGCTGGGTGAGGGGCAGGCCGGCGAAAGCGGCTAAAGTGAAGCCGCCCTGCAAACCGGCGACCTGGGCCAGCAGGCGGAGGGCTT
Source organism: uncultured Anaerolineaceae bacterium (assembly GCA_964514335.1). Classification (GTDB taxonomy): domain Bacteria; phylum Chloroflexota; class Anaerolineae; order Anaerolineales; family UBA11579; genus SCUK01. The sequence continues at coordinate 14,072 of CAZEQN010000040.1, read as the reverse complement.
CCGATAAGGATTCGGCGCGGAAGAAGACCCAGGCAAAGGCCACGAAGTGGAAGGTAAACAGGCTGGCCAGCGGGCGCGGCAGGGGCGGCAGGCGGGCGGGCCGCCAGTTGCTGACGACATGCAGCAGGCCGTGCAGGCCACCCCAGATGATGAAGGTCCAGCCGGCGCCGTGCCACAGGCCGCTGATGAGGAACACGAGCAGAATCTGGTAATCCCAGAGCTTGAGGGCGGCGCGGTTACGGGCGCGGGCGAGGCGGCGGCGCACAGCGGGCAGGTAGAGGTAGTCGCGCAGCCAGGTGGTGAGGCTGATGTGCCAGCGGGCCCAGAACTCCTGGATGCTGGCGGCCAGATACGGACGGCGGAAGTTCTGGGTGAGTTCGAACCCAAGCAAGCGCCCGGCGCCGATGGCGAGCAGGGAGTAAGCGGCGAAGTCAAAGTAAATCTGGAACGCGTACAGGTAGAAGGCCGCCAGTGTTTCCAGACTGCTGAAGGCCGCCCCGGGGGCAAAGATTGGCGCGACCCAGATGGCGAGGCGGTCGGCGAGGACGAGTTTGAGAAACAGCCCCCAGAGGATGAGTTGCAGTCCGCGGGTCATGCGCTCCGGCTGGGGACGCGGGGCGGCGGCCAGTTGCGGCAGCAGGGCGGCGCCGCGCTCGATGGGGCCGGCGAGTAATTTGGGGAAGAAGGCGGCGAAGAGCGTCAGGCGCGGCAGGCTGGACTCGGCGGGCAGGCGGCGGTGGTAGACATCCAGCAGGTAGCCGATGAGTTGAAAAGTGAAGAAGGAGATGCCCAGCGGCAGAGCCAGTTGCGGCAGGTGGAGGGTCAGGCCCAGTTCGGCGAGGATGTTGCTGGCGAATGTGGCATATTTGAACAGGCCGAGCAGCCCGACCAGCGCGCCAACCGCCAGCCACAGGGCAAGAGTGCGGGCGTGGCCAGCCGCCTTTTGCAGCGCAAGGCCAGCGGTCCAGGCAAGGGCGACGCACAGCAGCAGCACGCCGAGGGTGGCGGGGCCGGCGCGCAGGGCGTAATAGAGGCTGGCGGCCAGCAGCAACCCGAGGCGCCTGCGAGCGGGCAGCAGGGCCACGCCGAGGGCGACCAGGGCGAGAAAAACGGCAAATTCGAATGAGATGAAGTTCATGGCAGGGTAATCCAAACCCGCGAGGGCTGGGGCAAATGATACCCGTAAACAATCCGAAAGACGCGGCTAAACTCGCAGGAATGCTAGAATGTAAACAAACATTCTGACATCTTGGAGGGTGCTGTGCAGAAAAGGTTCAGGGGATGGTTTAGTAGTATTATGCCCAACGCTTGGTGGGATATTATTAAGTGGGTTAGCAAGGAAATCTTTAGATGGGGCATCCCATACGTGCTTGCGTTTAGAGCCGATTTTCTTGGTCTGGTGGAAACGGTGGGGGGCAAAATGAGCATTCAGCATCTTGTGGCGTATTTGGCGTACCTATTTATGGTTATTGGAATCTTCCATTTTGGAGGAATACTTATTGGCTATCTTCGCAGAATAGTACCCGTCCACTCAGCGCCAACAAACAACCAGCCTGCTTTGCCACAAAGACTTTTCCCGGCGAAAATCAGTAAGAAGGGGGTAAATTCTGAGCTTATAGTGATTCCTCCGAGTACTGGGCTGGGTGGAGTAAGTACTCTTTTTGACGTGGAGTTTGCAGCAATACGCGTTGATGGTCTGACGGTGGAGCAATGTCGTCAACTATCTGTGAGGTTAACAGGTGTCAAATATCAACCGAGAGGCACCACGAGCCAAACGCAGTTGTTAGAGATGAATGACATTAATCCAACTGGTCAGCCATTGCGCCATCCAGTAAACACAAAACCCTGTGTATTTCATATGATTGAGGTAACTGGGGGGAGGGCAGTTTTCGTTTTCCGTGATGGTACAAATAGCCGGAATTTGGAAACTGGAAATTATTGGGTGGATATTGAGGTCTTGGCACCGGATGGCAAAGGTGGGCAGTATGTCATATTCAGAACTGATGGGTGGTTCGTGCTTATGCGTCATTCTCAATATCGTATGCAAATAATCAGAAGAAGGAATGAAGATGAGTGACCCAAAAGACAAGAAAAAGAAATCCGAAGAAGTTACTGTCCATAAAGACAAGCACGGAGGCCGCGGGCTGGTAGCAATGCAACGCCGAGAGGAACAAGGCTGATAAAACAGCAAATAATAGGAAAAATGGCCTGCGCGCCAAGCCGCCCCGCATGATACAATCGAAACATCAGTTCACCTTTCCATACAGAGGAGTAATTTGATGAAAAACGCCACCCGTATCATCTTCATGATCACCGTTTTGGCCCTCGCCGCCCTCGCCTGCGGCCTGCCCGGCGGCAGCACCGGTTCCACCGGCTCCACCGGCGGCGATGCCAACGTCCTCTTCCAGGACGACTTCAGCAACACCAACAGCGGCTGGGACCAGTACACCGACAGCAACGGTGGCACCGACTATTCCAACGGCCAGTACCGCATCAACGTCCTCATTGACACCTACCTGTTCTGGGCCAACCCCGGCCGCAGCTTCACGGATGTCATCGTGGAAGTGGATGCCACCAAAGTCGGCGGCACACCGGAAGTAGACACCGATGACGACAACAACTACGGCATCATCTGCCGCCACCCGGATGTGGAAAACTACTACGTCCTCGTCATCTCCAGCGATGGCTACTACGGCATCCGCAAGCGTTTCCAGGGCTCCAGCGAGCTGGCCTTCATCGGCATTGAAGGCATGGACTACAGCGACGCCATCAACCAGGGCAACGCCACCAACCGCCTGCGGGCCGAGTGCATCGGCAGCACCCTGCGCCTCGTAGTGAACGGCACGACCCTCATGGAAGTGCAGGATGCTGACATCCCCACCGGTGACGTCGGCCTGATGGCCGGCACCTTCAGCGCCCCCAGCGCCGACATCGTGTTTGATAACTTCGTGGTGCGCCAGCCGTAAGGCGGCCAATTAAATAGCCCGCCGCCCGCGCCCACCCCGGCGCGGGCGGCTTTTTTAATCGGTTAAACTTGCCGCATGAACGTCTATCTCGATAGTATCGGCTGCCGCCTCAACCAGAGCGAAATTGAAGGCTATGCGCGCCAGTTCCGGCAGGCCGGGCACACGCTGGTCGCCAGTTTGCCGGAAGCCGACCTGCTGGTGCTGAACACCTGCGCCGTCACGGCCGCGGCCGCTTCCGATTCGCGCCAGCGCATCCGCCAGGCACGGCGGGCGGGCGTGGGCGAGATTGTGGTGACGGGCTGCCTCTCCACGCTGGAGCCGGAAAGCATCCAGCGCATGGCGGGGGTGACGCAGGTCGTCCTGAATCGCGAGAAAGACCGCCTCGTACCCGACCTGCTGCAAATCGAACTGCCGCCCTATGAACTGGAACCGCTGGAACGCCAGCCGATACCGGGCGAGCGCCACCGCACGCGGGCCACGATTAAGGTACAGGACGGCTGCGACAATAAATGTACTTTCTGCGTAACCACCGTGGCGCGCGGTGAGAGCCGCAGCCGCCCGGCGGCGGAAATCATCGCCGATATCCGGGCCGAGCTGGCGGGCGGGGCGCAGGAAATCGTGCTGACCGGCGTGCATCTGGGGTCGTGGGGCTATGACTTTGAGCGCCCGGCGCACCTGAAACAATTGGTGGCGCAGATTCTGGCCGAAGTGGATGTGCCGCGCCTGCGGCTGTCTTCGCTGGAGCCGTGGGATTTAGCGCCGGACTTTTTTGAGTTGTGGCAGGATGAACGCCTGTGCCGCCACCTGCACCTGCCGCTGCAATCCGGCAGCGCCGCCACCCTGCGGCGCATGGCGCGCAAGACCAGCCCGCGCCAGTATGCGGCGCTGGTGCGGGCGGCGCGTGAGCGCATTCCGGGCGTGGCGATTACGACGGACATCATCGCCGGGTTTCCGGGCGAGAGCGGGCGCGAATTTGAAGAGACGCAGGCATTTGTAGCGCAGATGGACTTCGCCGGGGCGCACGTCTTCACCTACTCTGAACGCGAAGGCACAGCGGCGGCGCGCATGGCAGGCCGCGTGCCGCTGGCCGAGCGCAAAGCCCGCAGCGCGGCCCTGCGCCGTCTGACGGCTCAAACGGCGGCGGCGTATCGTAAAGCGCACATCGGGCAGGAAATGAATGTGCTGTGGGAAGGCCTGCGCCCAAGTGATGAATCGGGCTGGCAACTCACCGGCCTGACAGATAACTACCTGCGGGTGATGGCGCGCGCCCCGCAACCCATCTGGAACCAGTTTACGGCGGTGCAACTGACAGATGCCACCCCGGAGGGGCTGCTGGGCGAAATCCCCCATTTGCCGGATACCATCCGCCTCGCGTGAAGCGGTAGATCCTCGTAGAATAGAAGGCAAGGAGTGCACATGGAAACGGACTCGAACTGCATCTTTTGTAAGATTATCGCCGGCGAGTTGCCCAGCACGCAGTTGTACAACGATGATTTGCTGGTGGCCTTTCGCGACATTCATCCGGTCGCGCCGGTACACGTGCTGATTGTGCCGCGCCTGCACATCGCGGATAACAACGCCATTACCACGGCGCATGCAGCCATCACCAGCCGGATGTTTGAGGCTGTGCCGCAGATTGCGGCGGCCGAGGGCATTGCGGCGGATGGCTACCGCCTGATACTCAACACCGGTCCGCACGGGCATCAGGAAATCCCACACCTGCACCTGCACCTGATTGGCGGCCAGCCGATGCAGCACCCGATGGGCTGAACCAGTTGGCCCCCTGAAAGGTATAATTAAGCCATGACACTCAAAGAAACTCTCTCCCAGGCAATCAAAGATGCGATGCGCGCCGGCGACGATGGCCGCAAAGTGCCGCTGCGGCTGGTGATGGCCGCCATTCAACTGGCGGAAGTGGAAAAGGGCGGCACGCTGGATGATGGCGAAGTCTTAAGCCTGTTCCAGAAGGAAGTCAAAGCGCGCCGCGAATCCATCGCGGATGCGGAGCGCGCCAACCGAGCGGATCTGGTGGCGGCGGCCCAGGCTGAAATGCTGGTGCTGGAAGAATTTCTGCCCAAAGGCCTGACCGCCGAGGAACTGGAAGCGCTGGTGCGGGCGGCAATTGCCGAAGCGGGGGCCAGCGGGCCGAATGATATGGGGGCGGTGATGAAAATCCTGGTGCCGCAGACCAAAGGCCGCGCCGATGGCGGCCAGGTCAGCGCGCTCGTGAAACAACTGTTGCAGGGCTAGCCCGCCGTCATGCCCGACTCTTTCTGCCTGCGCGCCGACCCTGCCCTGCCCCCTTGCGGGGCGCGGCGGGCACGGCAATGAACAACCCACTCCTCCCGCGCAGCAACCGCGGCTGGCCCTCGCGCCGCAGCCTTAGCCTGCTGGCCTTACTGACGCTTACCAGCCTGGCGGCCAGCCTGATTCTGCTGGCGCCGCTTTCAGCGCGCCAGACGACCCTGACCCTGCAAGCGGGGGATGCCGCCGCCCAGGACGTGCTGGCGCCGCGCACGATTACTTTTGAAAGCGCGGTACTGACCCGCCAGCAGCAGGAAGTGGCAGCCGGGGCGGTGGCGCCGGAATACGGCCCGCCGGAAGCGGCGGTGGCGCGGCGGCAGGTGGGGCGGTTGCGGGCGGCGCTGACCTTCATCAGCACGGTGCGCAGCGATACGTTTGCGACCCGCGAAGAACAACTGGCCGATTTGGCGGCGCTGGAAGATTTGCGCCTGAACCAGGCTCTGGCGGAAGCCCTGCTGGAATTGAGCGACGCGGGCTGGCAATCCGTGCAGCAGGAAGCGATTGTGGTGCTGGAGCAACTGATGCGCAGCACGGTGCGCGAAGACCAGCTGGATGATGCCCGCC
>CAZEQN010000040.1:2659-8228 GCA_964514335.1 uncultured Anaerolineaceae bacterium | reverse complement strand
GCGCTGGTGAGCCTCTCGCTACCGGAAGACCAGGCGACTTTGGTTTCTGAACTGGTAAGCGGTTTTGTGGCCCCCAACAGCTTTTACAGCGAAGAACTGACCGAAAGCCGACGGGCGGAAGCGCGGGCGGCGATTTTGCCGGTTTTCCGGACGTATGTGGCCAATGAAGTCGTCATCCGGCGCGGGCAGGTGGTGACGCCCGCCCATCTGGAAGCGTTGAGCGAGATGGGGCTGGTACAGCCGAGTGCGCGCTGGCAGGACCGGGCCGGCACACTGGCGTTGCTGGGCCTGTGCCTGCTGTACATGACGATGTTCATGCGCAATCGGCGGAAGTTAATGGAAGATACGCGCCGCCTGACGGTGATGGCGGTGATGTTTGTGGCTTATCTGGCGGTAGCGCAATATGTCTTGCCGGACCGGACGGTCATCCCGTACATGTTCCCGCTGGCTTCGTTTGGGTTGCTGGTGGCGGCGCTGTACAGCGCCCAGGCGGCGATTGTCTTCAGCATTGCGCTCTCGGTGCTGGTGGCGAGCAGCCTGGCCTACAACCTGGAACTGACCCTGTTCTATATTTTCAGCAGCCTGCTGGGCATTCTGGTTTTGCAGCGCGCCGAGCGGATTTCTTCGTTTTTCCGGGCCGGGGCGGCCGCCAGCTTGAGCGGGATGCTGATTGTGCTGGCCTTCCGGCTGCCGAACCCGGCCACGGATATGCTCGGCCTGCTGACCCTGATTGGGGCGGCCCTGTTCAACGGGCTGGGAGCCGCCAGCCTGGCGCTGCTGGTGCAGTTTGCGCTGGCACAGATGCTGGGCCTGACCACCAGCCTGCAATTGCTGGAAATCTCACGGCCAGACCACCCGCTGTTGCAATTCATCCTGCGCAATGCACCCGGCACTTACCAGCACAGTCTGCTGATTGCCAATTTGAGCGAACAGGCGGCGGAACTAATCCAGGCGGATGCATTGCTGACGCGGGTGGGGGCGCTGTACCACGACGCCGGTAAAGCGCGCTACCCGCACTATTTCATTGAGAATCAGGTGGCGGGCAGCCGCAACCCCCACGAAGACCTGACCCCCCAGGAAAGCAGCCAGACCATCATCCGGCATGTGGCGGATGGCGTGGAACTGGCGCGCAAATACCGCCTGCCGGACCGGATTATTGACTTCATCCGCGAACATCATGGCACGATGGTGACGCAGTACCAGTACGCCAAAGCGGTGGAAGCGGCGGGCGGCGACAAGAGCCGGGTGAATCCGCAGGACTTCATGTACCCGGGGCCGCGCCCGCGCTCGCGCGAAACCGCCCTGCTGATGCTGGCGGACGGCTGCGAGGCGCGCACGCGGGCCGAGCGCCCGGAGGATGAAGAAGCCCTGCATGCGCTGGTCAAGAGCGTGGTGGACCGGCGGGTGGGGTTGGGCGAACTGGATGACACCGAGCTGACGATGCAGGATTTGAAGGTCGTGATTGAGTCTTTTACCGCCACCCTGCGGGGGGTGTATCACCCGCGCATTATCTACCCGGATATTGACGAACCGCAAAAAGCGGAGGATACTCCGGAAGGGATGCTGACACCGCCATGATTGCGATCAAGATTGACGAACGTTATGCCGCGGCCCTCAAGGCCGACTTATTGCGTAAGGCCGTGGAAGCGACCCTGGCGCATGAAGGCGCGCCGGCCGATTCTTCGCTGACGGTGGTCATCACCGATGATGACGAACTACGCCGGATGAATGAGGAGTTCCTGGGCCACAATTCGGTGACGGATGTGCTGGCCTTCCCCAATGGCGACCCGGACCCCGAAAGCGGCCAGGTGTACCTGGGGGATGTGCTGGTGGCCTACCCGCAGGCGGCTCTGCAGGCGGAGAACGCCGGCCACCCACTTGTTGAAGAATTGCAACTGCTGGTGGTGCATGGCGTGTTGCACCTGCTGGAACACGACCATTATCAGGCGGGGGAAAAGGCGCGCATGTGGGCGGCCCAGGATGCGATTCTGACCGGCTTAGGGGTGAAGGCCCGGCCGGCCGAGTAAGGTTCTCGGCGTTTTCCAACACTCCAAATGTTTGGCTTTTTACGCTCCCGCATTCTGGCATTCCGCTATGCCTTTGCCGGCTGGTGGTATGTATTGCGCACCCAGCGCAATGCCTGGATTCATGCCAGCATGACGATTCTGGTGAGTGTGCTGGGGGTGTGGCTTAAGATTGGCATCTATGACTGGCTGTTTTTGCTGGTGGCGGCGGGTTTCGTGTGGTTGGCAGAGTTTCTGAATACGGCGCTGGAGGCGGTGGTGGACCTCGCCAGCCCCAGCCATCATCCACTGGCCAAGGTGGGCAAGGATGTAGGCGCGGCGGCGGTGTTGATTGCGGCGGGGGTGGCGGCGATTATCGGGCTGGCGGTGCTGGGGCCGCCGCTGGTGGCACGGTTGGGCTTGTTATAATCTTCTCATTCCACTCAAATTTCAGGAGAAACTCATGGCCCTCTCTTTTCGTTTTGGCACGGTTGGCGCGCCGATTTCTACCGCAAAAAAACCCGGCGGCAGCGTGGGGGCGATTTTGCGGCTGCGCGAACTGGGGCTGGATGCCTTTGAACTGGGCTGGGTGCAATCGGTGCGGGTGACGGAAGCCACCTGCGCGGCCATCAAAGCCACCGGCGAAGAACAGAATGTGCTGTTGAGCGTGCATGCGCCCTATTTCATCAACCTGAACGCGGATGCCGAAGAATGGCCCAAAAGCCGCAAACGGCTGATGGACGCGGCCCACTATGGGGCGCTGGCAGGGGCAACGGAAATCATCTTCCACCCCGGGACGTATTTCGGCAAGCCGCCGGAAGAGGTGCTACCGATTGCGATTGAACGCCTGCAAGGCTGCGCCGATGAACTGAAGGCGGCCGGCAAAACCGCCACCCTGCGGCCAGAGACGATGGGCAAGCAGGGCCAGCTTGGCTCGCTGGCGGATACATTGCAAATGGCGAAGCAGGTGAAGGGCGTGCAGCCGTGCGTGGACTTCGCCCACCTGCATGCCCGCAAAGGCGATGGCAGCCTGAACACCTATGAAGAATGGTGCGCCGAACTGGAAGGCTACAAGAAAGTGTTGGGCGAGAAAGGGCTGAAGAATCTCTCCTGCCATATCTCGGGGATTGAGTACACCGAAAAGGGCGAAAAGAACCACCTGCCAGCGCAGGAAGCCGACCTGGACGTGAAAGCGCTGTTCAAAGCGCTGCATGACTTTGGCTGCGGCGGGCGCATTCTGTGCGAAAGCCCGGAAATGGAAAACGACGCCCTGTATTACAAGAAAGCTTGGATGAAAGTCAGCGGCGAGAAAGAATAGCGTGGCGATTAAGGAAGATGTGTTTGCGGCCTTGCAGGCCGAGATGCGGGCCTGCCGCCGTTGCAGCGCCGAGGGCTACTGGGTGCAACCGGAAGCGGTGACGCAGGGGGACGTGGAGGCGCGCATGATGACCATTGGGCAGGCGCCGGGCAGCACCGAGGTGGTGGCGAAGCGGCCGTTTAACGCTGGTAGCGGGTCGCGCCTGTTTGAGTGGCTGGCGCAGGCGGGGATTGACGAAACCTGGTTCCGGCAGACGCAGTACATGACCAGCGTGACCAAGTGCTACCCGGGGCGGGCGGCCAGCGGCACGGGCGACCGGGTGCCGAGCCGGGCGGAGCAGGCGCTGTGCCGCCCGTTTCTGGAACAGGAATTGCGCCTGGTCGCGCCTGAACTGATTCTGCCGATTGGGCGGCTGGCAATTGAGCAGTTCTTCCCGCGCAGCGCCAAGCTGGAGGAGATTATTGGCACGGAAAAACAACTGGAGAGCGGGGCGTGGGTGGTGCCGCTGCCCCACCCCAGCGGGGCGAGCCGCTGGCACCAGTTGGAAGAGAACCGCGTGCGCATCCAGCAGGCGATTGGGCTGGTGGGGACGCATTACCGGCGGTTGTTTCCGAGCGGTGGCGGGAGCCAGTACGAAACGCGGGGTGGGTAGTGGGGCGAGGAATCCTGATGGCAACGCCGACAAGCCTGCCCTGGGCGCCATCGAAGGGGGCCAGACTACAAAAGCGTTATGGGCTATTGCTTGCACTCCGGCGCGGATGTATGATTAAGGCAGAGGAAGAAATGGAGACCGTATGAAACAGGATAAATTTCTAATTGGAATTGTAATTGGCATCGTCTTGCTGGTGGTAGTGACGCTGGCGGTGGCCTTCAACCAACCGGAAGCGGCCTACCAGCCGGATGACACGCCCGGCGGGGTGGTACACAACTATGTGCTCGCCATCCAGAACGAAGACTATGCGCGGGCCTATGGCTATATCAGCCCCAGCCTGCGCGGCTACCCGGACAATACACTGACGTTCACCAATCAGGTCGAGAGCTATTCCTGGAACCGGTCTGAATTTGAAAGTCTGGCGATTGAATCCAGCCAGATGGAAGGCACGGATGCCCGGGTGACGCTTAGCATTCTGGCATTTTATGGCAGCGACCTTTTCAGCAGTGGGCAGACCACCTACACGGTCGATTTTGTGCTGAAGCAGGAAGCCGGGGGCTGGAAAATTACCGATGCCGACAACTACTTCCCGTGGTGCTGGAAAGAGGCCGAGGGCTGCCAGTAGGCAACCCCAAAGGACAATTCAATGGAAAACATTAAACGCTGGTATATCTTCCTGACCTGTGCCGTCAGCCTGAATGTAGTCACCTGGGCGGTCATCACTTTGGTGCGGCGGCTGGTGGCCCCCGGCATTGGCGGGCAGGCCGAAGTCTTTGCCCTGCAACTGGCGGTCATCCTGATTGGTTTGCCGTTGTATCTGGCGCACTGGCGCTGGGCGCAGCGGCTGGCGGCCACCGACCGGGCCGAACGCGGCGCGACCCTGCGCAGTGTGTACCTGCATCTGGTCATGGCCGGGTTGCTGATTCCGGCGCTGGCCAATCTGTATACGCTGGTGGTGGAAGGGGCGCTACGCGGCAACCTCACGCCGGTTTTGACCAGCCTGGTGGCAATGCTGATTCTGGCGGTGCTGTATATTTACCACCTGCGGGTGACGAATATGGACAGCGAAGCCCTCGGCCAGCCGGCTTCCCCACTGATGACGCGGCTGTACCGGCTGGCGTTGAGCGCGGGCGCGTTGATGCTTACGGCGGCAGCCAGCGTGGGGTTGTTGCGCTGGCTGTTCCAATACTTCAACCGCGAGGGCCGCAGTTGGCTGTACGGCGGGCCGGGATACGGAGTGGAGACGGAAGCGATCCGCCTGCTGATTGGCGTGGGCATCTGGCTGGCGTTCTGGCGGCAGGCCCAGGCCGCGTTTGCCAGCCAGCCGGAAGAGCAGACCGCCGTGGCGCGCAAGGTGTATTTGTATCTGGTCATTTTCATCAGCCTGTTGACCAGCGTGGGCGATGCCACAATTCTGTTCGCCGGACTGCTGCGGCGGCTGATGAGCCTGCCGCCGCAGGGGAGTATCTTTGACATTCTGCCCGGACTGATTGTGGCGCTGGTGGTGTGGGCCTACCATGCCGGAGTGCTGCGCCGGGTGGACGGGGCCGCCCCGGCCAGCGACCCAACCCATGGATTTTCCGAGCCATTTCGACG
>CAZEQN010000040.1:0-2649 GCA_964514335.1 uncultured Anaerolineaceae bacterium | reverse complement strand
GCGTACCTGTACCTGGTGGCAGGCGTGGGGCTGGCGGCGTTGCTGATTGGGCTGGCGGGCAATTTAGGCGTGCTGGTGAATGGCCTGACGGACAACAGCGCCCTGGGTACCACGCTGCGAGAGCAATTCGCCTGGTTTACGGCCGCCATCGTGGCGGGGTTGCCGACCTGGTTGCTGCCGTGGCGGCGGGCGCAGGGCGAGGCGAAGGCGGAAAGCCGCCGGTCGCTGGCACGGCGCATTTACCTGTATTTCTTCCTGTTCGTGAGCGTGATGACCACGCTGGGCAGCCTGATTGCGATTGTGTACCAGTTGCTGCTGTTGTTGTTCGGGGAGCGCAGCTTCCACCTGCTGGGGCGCGACATCAGCCTGGCGGTGGGCTATACGCTGATTGCCATCGGCACTTTTGGCTACCATAGCCGCAGCCTGTGGCAGGATGGCCGACAGGCTAAAACGGATAAGACCGCCCGGCTGGCGGCCCTGAAAGTGCTGGTGCTGGATGGCGGCGATGGCAGCCTGGGGGCGGCTTTGCAGACGGCGTTGAAAATCGAATTTGACGGACTGGAGCCGCTGGTGCTGGGGCTGACCGCCGCGGCGCGTGAACGGCTGACCAGCGCCCCGGCCGAAGGCGACCCCGCCAACCTGATTGGCAACTCCGGCCTGCTGATTGGGCCGTGGAACATTCTGGGCGGCGGCGAGGGCATCCCGGCCAAGCTCACGGAGGCGGTGAACAAGAGCGCGGCGCACAAGATTTTGCTGCCGCTGCCGGGCGAGGGGTTGGACTGGGCCGGGCTGGAGAGCCGCAACCAGAAAGAGTGGGTGGGGCTGGCAGTGCGGGCAGTAAAGCAGTATCTGGCCGGCGAACCGGTGGCCTACAAGCCGCCGCTGGGGGTGGCAGCCTATGCCTGGATTGGCATCGGGCTGTTGATTCTCTTCGGCATGGTGATGAGCGTGATAGACTCGTTGAGCTACCGGTTCTAAGATTTTCTGTACACTACAAAGGACGCCCGTTGAGTGACGGGCGTTCTTTTTGATTAATCCAGCAAGGCGGTGCGGTATTTATCGGCGAAGAGGGCCGGGGTGCCGCCGGTGTGCCAGAACAGCACGGTGTCTTTCTTCTTGAAAAAGCCCTTACGGATGAGGTCCACCAGCCCGGCGGCGGCGCGGCCAGTATAGACCGGGTCGAGCAGCAGGCCTTCATGGCGGGCAAAGAGCTGAATGGTCTCCTGCTCGGGGCGGCCCATTTCGGCGTACCCGCCACCGAGATAATCGGCATTGACGCGGATGTCTTTGGCTTTGAAGCGTTTTTCCACGCCCAGCAGGGCGGCGGTTTCGCTGGCGAGGCCGGCGACCCGCTCGGCGAGGGTTTTGGCAGGCTCATCCACGCTGATGCCAAGGATTTTGGCGCGGCTCTCGGTGGCGGCGGCGCCGACCACCAACCCGGCCTGGGTGCCGCCGGAGGAGGAAGCGAAGACGATCCAGTCCGGGGCGAGCTTCTGTTTGGCGAGTTCCTGCATGGCGTAGGCGTAAGCGGCGGCGCCAGTGGGGCTGCTGCCGCCATAAGGGATGAGAAACGGGCGGCGGTTGGCGGCGTGCTTGGCGGCAAAAACTTCCTTGAGGCGCAGGTCGCGCTTTTCGGGCTTGACCCAGATGATTTCGGCATTAAAGAGCATATCGAGGTAGGTATTGGCTTCCGGGCTCAAGGTGGGCTTGCCAACCAGTACGAGGGTGCAGTCCAGCCCGAGGCGGCGGGCGGCGGCGGCGGTCTGGCGGCAGTGGTTGGATTGCACGGCGCCAGCGGTGATGAGCATGCCGGCATTGCGGGCGCGGGCTTCGGCGGCCAGATATTCCAGCTTGCGGGTCTTGTTGCCGCCAAAGGCGAGGCCGGTGAGGTCGTCGCGTTTGACGAACAGGTGTGGCCCACCGAGGGCGGCGCTTAGCCTGGGCAGCGATTCGATCGGCGTGGGGGTGTGGCCGAGGGGGATGCGGGCGAGTTTTTTCATGGCGGTTCTCCTCACACAGGCGGTCAGCCGCCCAGTTCCTGACGGGTTTGAGCGCGGCCGCGCGCCCGCCAGATGGACATGAGGCGGGGCAAGGCTTGCGTGTACAACCAGTATAGCCGCGGTTGGAGGGGCAGGTCGTAGGCGCCGGGGGTCAAACGCGGCCGGCCGCCCAGGCCCTGCTTGAAACGGTAGACACCCGCCAGCGAGTCGGCATCGTCAAAGGTATCCGGCGCGCCCCACAGGTCGTAGCGGGTGCATTGCTGGTTTTTGGCTACTCGCATGGCTTCCCACTGCAACAAATAGGTGGGCATGAGGTTGCGGTGCAGGTCACGCGACATGCCGTGCATGTAGGTGGCGGTGTCGCCAAAGTGAAAGAGCATCAGGCCGGCGACCGGCTCGCCGGCGACTTCAGCCAGCAGCGGCGTGAGCAGGCCGCCAGCGAAAAAGGTCTGCCAGAGGTGCAGGTAGTAGTCGCGGCCGCGGATGGCGAAGCCGTCGCGGACGGCGGTTTCGGCGTAGATACGGTAGAGGGGCTCGAAGTCGGCCGCCCCACCCGGCCGGATGGTGACGCCTTTTTTCCGGGCGAGGCGGATGTTGTAGCGGGTTTTCTGTTTCATGGCGGCCAGCAGGGTGTCTTCATCCGGGCGCA
>CAZEQN010000039.1:4111-14943 GCA_964514335.1 uncultured Anaerolineaceae bacterium | reverse complement strand
ACGCCCGACCCCACCATCCCGCGCCGCATCACCCTCGCAGAAACCGAAGGCACGGTTGAAACCCGCCTGACCGCCGCAGACGAATTCAAAGCCGCCGCCCGCGGCGCCGAACTGCCGCCCAAGGCCGAAGTGCGCACCGGCGCAGACGGCAAAAGCCTGCTCAAAATCACCCCCGAAGGCACCGCCCTGCGGCTCGGCCCCAACAGCCACCTTGCCATCCAGGACCTCACCCCCAGCGCCGCCGATGCCCAGACCCGCCTGCAACTCTTCCTCGGCAAAATCTACATCGTTCTCAATGGTGGCTCGCTGGACGTGGACACCCCCAGCGGCCTCGCCACCGTGCGCGGCAGCATGATGTCCCTCACCTATGACCCCGACCTCGGCGACCTGACCGTCACCTGCCTTGAAGGCCACTGCCGCGTCAGCAACGAGTACGGCGTCACCGACCTGTTCGCTGGCGAAGCCACCAACGTGCCCGGCCCCGGCCAGCCGCCCAACCCGTCCCGGCCCATCAGCCCCGCAGAACTGGACGAATGGCAGCAGGAAGTCCCCGAATCCCAGCGCGCCTTTGAGGCCCTCGCCCAGCCGCCCGGCCCGCCCCAGGTCGCCAGCCAGTTGGCCCCCGGCCAGCCCCTGCCAGACGTGCAACCGCCCGGCCAGGATATGCTCTACACCGAACCCGTCACCTACTCGCTCACCAACCTGTGCTGGGGTGTCTGGCACTGGGAATTCCGCGGCCCGGTGGATGTCACCATCGATGTCGCCCCGGACACCACCGAAACCGGCGAACTGCCGCCCGGCATCTATGAAGTGCGCGATTGGGACGACTCCGGCTTTGACAACGGCTGGTACGAAACCGGCGGCGGCACCAACCTCATCATCACCCACGACTGCCCCGACCCGCAGTCAACACCCCCCGGCCCATGACACTTAATCTTTGTCATTCCGCTTGCTTTGAGCGAAGTCGAAGGGAGCGCAAGAGTTGGCCTGCCAACTCCAATTTTTTGTCATTCCGAGCGCAGCGAGGAATCCCGACCCAGTTGCAAATCACATCAAGCTGGATGGAAAGAAGACTCAACGCCGATAATGCCCCCAACTCCTAAAACCGTCCTCGTCCTCGGCGCCAGCGGCTTCATCGGCGGCCACATCGCCCGCGCCGCCTTGCAACACGGCTGGCAGGTGCGCGCCCTGCGCCGCCGCCCGGACGCCACCGGCCACCTCACCGAGCCTGAAATCGAATGGTACACCGGCGACCTCACCGACCCGGCCAGCCTCGCCGCCGCCATGCACGGCTGTGAAATCGTCTTTCATGCCGCCGCCTACTACCCCAGCCCGCGCCGCCCGCGCCCCATGCAAGACCACCTGCAAACCGGCCAGCAGGAAATCCAGAACGTGCTGGCCGCCTGCCGCCAGGCCGGCGTCCGCCGCCTCGTGTACACCTCCACCCTCACCACCATCGGCCTGCCGCCCGCCGGCGCAAACCGCCTCGCCGATGAACGCGATGTTTACCAGCCCGAAGACCCGCCCACCAGCGCCTACCATGAAGTCAAAATTCGCATGGAGCAGGCCGCCCTCGCCGCCAACGGGCCAGACCTGGAAGTCGTCGTCACCAACCCCACCGCCGTCTTTGGCCCGGGCGATGTCCACCTCACCTTGAGCCCGATTCTGATTCTGGTCGCCCGTGGCTGGGCCCTCGCCTGGCTGCCGGTCAGCATCAACATCATTGATGTCCGTGACACCGCCCGCGGCCACATCGCCGCCGCCGAGCGCGGCCAGCCCGGCCAACGCTACATCCTTGGCGGCCACAACCTCACCGTGCAGGCCGCCTTCACCGCCGTCGCCCGCCTGGCCGGGGCGCGCCCGCCGCTGTTCCCGATCCCCTTCCTTTTAATAGACCTGTTTGTTTTCATCGGTCGCCTGCTGCCCTTCCTCGGCCTGCCCATCAACCACCTCGCCGGCCTGCGCCGCTGGCAGGGCTACAACACCGCCAAAGCCGAACGCGAACTCGGCCTCACCGCCCGCCCGCTGGAAGAAACCATCACCGCCGCCCTTGCCTGGCTGCGCGAAAACGGCCATCTCTAACCCTGCCCAAAAGACCAGCGGCCGCGCCTCCCCACCGCAGTTACAATTGTCACTATCCAGTTGCTGCGTTGCAGACATGTTTCACCACAATTTTGTCATCCCGAGCAGCCGACGCTGCGCAGCAGCGTTAGGCTAAGCGAGGGATCGCGGCCAACACCCATCTTTCAGGCCAGCCTACTGGAAAACAATCCCGACTCGCGACCCTTCGCTCTCCGGTACAATTACTGATATCCAATTACCAATTACAAATAATTGCTCACTAATCTCCTCTCCCCTCATGTCCCCCCTAAACCCTCTCCTCGCCCTCCTGCTCGGTTACCTGCTCGGCTCGATCCCCTTCACGCAACTCGTGGCCCGCTGGCGCAAAGGGCTCGACCTGCGCACCGTTGGCAGCGGCAATGTCGGCGGCATGAACACCATCCAGAATGTCGGTCTGTTCTGGGGCCTGCTGGCCGGTACGCTGGATGTCGCCAAAGGGCTGGCCGCCATTTTACTCACCCAGGCTCTCGGCGCGCCGCAACCCTGGCACCTATGGGCTGGGCTGGCCGCCGTGGCCGGGCACAACTGGCCCATCTGGTTGCGCTTTCGCGGCGGCAAAGGCATCGCCGTTACCCTCGGCCTCGGCGCGTATGTCGCCTTCCCGGAAATGCTCATCGGCTTCCTGCTCGGCCTGCTGGTGCTCAAACTCACCCGCAATGTCGTTCTGATGGCCACCGCTGGCTTCCTCACCGCCATAGCCCTCCTGCCCTTGTTCGACCGCCCGCCCGAAGCCGCCCACGTCCTGTGGGGCGGCGTTGCCATCATGCTCATCGCCACCCTGCCCAACGCCCTCCGCACCCTCACCACCCCCGGCGCCTTGCGCGACTACCTCAAGAATCCCATGAAAGTCTACGAAAAACCGCCCGCGAATGACCCGCCCTCCGAATGACCACTGCGCATCGAAAGAAAAGCTACCCCGCACTCATCCTCACCAGCCTGTCCAATTTTCTTTTTATTGATTTTCTCTGTGACTCCGGGCAGAAGCCTTTGGCTTCTGCATGAAATGTGGCAGAGCCACATTTCCAGTCTCTGTGGTAAATTTTTTCTCTACTACCCCATGATTGCATATTCTCAATGACCACCCACTCGCCCGCCACCCTCGAACGCCGCAACCGCGAACTTCGCATCCTCAACGCCATCGCCGAAGCCCTCAACCGCGAAGTCGACCTGCCCCGCGCCCTCGAGCAGGCCCTCGCCCAGGTGCTCGAACTCTTTGACCTGCGCACCGGCTGGGTCTGGCTGCTGCACGAACACACCGGCCAGTCCTACCTCGCCGCCGCCCGCAACCTCCCGCCCGCCCTCGCCAATTCCCCCGGCGTCATGGAAGGCTCGTGCCACTGCCTCGGCGCCTTTCATGCCGGCGAACTGGCCGGCGCGGAAAACGTCAATGTCATCGAATGTTCGCGCCTGCAAAATCTGGTGGATGGCACCGACGGCCTGCGTTTCCATTCCAGCATCCCGCTTTACGCCCACGGCAAACCGATGGGCGTTTTCAATGTCGCCAGCCGCGACTGGCGCGAAATCTCGGCCGACGACCTGCGCCTGCTGCACACCATCGGCGACCTGCTCGCCATCGCCATTGAGCGCGCCCGCCTCTTCACCCAGTCCGCCGAGTTCGGGGCCGCCCAGGAGCGCAACCGCCTCGCCCGCGAAATCCACGACACCCTCGCCCAGGGCCTGACCGCCATCACCCTCCAGCTTGAAACCGCCGAAGCCCTGCTGGAAGCCGGCCTCAACCCGGACACGGTGCGCGCCAAAGTCCACCAGGCCCTCGCCCTCGCCCGCCAGAATCTGGAAGAAGCCCGCCGCTCGGTGATGGATCTGCGCGCCGCCCCCCTTGAAGGCCGCACCCTCCCCGAAGCCCTGCAAGCCCTGGTCAATTCGCTGGCCGGCACGCGCCGCCCCGAACTCCACCTCCACATGAACGGCGCCAGCCAGCCCGTGCCGGTGCGCATCCAGACCGGCCTCTACCGCATCGCCCAGGAAGCCCTCGCCAACGCCATTCAGCACGCCCGCGCCAACCGCATTGACCTCACCCTCGACCTCACCCCGCGCGCCGCCACCCTCGCCCTGCAGGATGACGGCGTTGGCTTTGACAGCGCCGCTCTGCCCGCCGGCCGCTTTGGCCTCGTCGGCCTCAACGAGCGCGTCCACCTGCTCGGCGGCGAGCTGCACCTGCAAACCGAGCCCGGGGCGGGCACCCGCCTCGAAGTCACCATCCCGCTGGAAAACGCCCTGTGACCGCCATCCGCATTCTCGTCGCTGATGACCACCCGATTGTGCGCGAGGGTCTGGTCGCCATCCTTGCCACCCAGCCGGATTTTGAAATCATCGCCGAAGCCGCCGATGGCCGCCGCGCCCTTGAACTGGCCGAAGCCCACCAGCCCGACATCCTCCTGCTCGACCTGGAAATGCCGGAGAAGGACGGCGTCCAGACCCTGCAACAACTGCCGCCGCGCGCCCCGGCCTGCAAGGTCATCGTTTTCACCGCCTACGATTCAGACGAGCGCATTGTCAGCGCCGTGCGGGCTGGCGCCAAGGGCTACCTGCTCAAAGGCGCGCCGCGTGAAGAACTGTTCAACGCCATCCGCGTGGTGCATGCCGGCGGCTCGCTGCTCCAGCCGGTCATTGCCAGCAAACTCATGGCCCACATGAATCACCGCCAGCAGACCCCCACCCGCGAACCCCTCACCGACCGTGAAATGGATGTGTTGCGCCTGCTGGCCCAGGGCAAGCAGAACAAGGAAATCGCCCGCGTCCTGTTCATCAGTGAACGCACCGTCAAATTCCACGTCAGCGCCATCCTGCAAAAACTGGCCGCTGGCAACCGCACCGAGGCCGTCGCCTTCGCCGCCCAGCACGGCCTGATTGACCTGAATCAGTAAAGAAAAAAGCGCAATTGGTAATTGGTTATTCGATATTCGATAATCGCTAGACGTACCCTGTTGCCCCTCACTGCTCACTCATTACTCGTTACTCATTACCAATTACTATTTACGTCCCTCGAATCTCGATTCTCTATTCACGGCTATCTTTTCTCTACCCTTGTTATAATCCTCCCCGCGCACCACGCGCCCGCTAACCGCTCATGACCAACCCCATCGAACCCGCCTCCATTCCGCTTGTCCCCGGCGCGCCGTTGATACCGCCCTTTGGCATTGGCGCCTGGCAATGGGGCGACCGCACCATCTGGGATTACGGCAAAGGCCTCTTCAGCGACGAAGACCTGCACGCCGCCTTTGATGCCGCCCTGGATGCCGGCGTCAATTTCTTTGACACCGCCGAAGTGTACGGCGAGGGCCGCTCGGAAACCCTGCTCGGTCAGTTCCGTGTCGCCCGCCCCACACCCCCGGTGGTCATCGCTTCCAAGTTCTCGCCCCTGCCCACCCGTCTGCGCAAAACCGCTCTGTTTGCCGCCCTCAAAGCCAGCCTCGAACGCCTGCAACTCGACTGCCTCGACCTCTACCAAATTCACTTCCCGCCCCCGGCCTTTGGCGATGACCGCTGGCTGGAAGCCCTCGCCGAAGCCCACCAGCAGAGCCTGATTCGCGGCATTGGCATCTCCAACTATTCCGAAGCCGACACCCGCCGCGTGCATGCCCGCCTGGCCGCCCTCGGCCTGCCCCTGCTTTCCAACCAGGTCGAGTACCACTTGCTCAACCGCAAGGCCGAGCGCGAAGGCCTGCTCAAACTGTGCGAGGAACTCGGCGTGCGCACCATCGCCTACAGCCCGCTGGCCCAGGGCCTGCTCACCGGCAAATACACCCCGGAGAACCCACCCCCCGGCCTGCGCGGCCGCAGCGTCTCCGCCGCCCGCCTAGCCGCCTTGCCGGATTTCACCCGTACCCTGCAAACCATTGGCGAGGCCCACGGCGGCAAAACCCCCGCCCAGGTTGCCCTCAACTGGGTCATCTGCAAGGAGGCCATCCCCATTCCGGGCGTCAAGAACGCCAGCCAGACCATTGCCAACCTCGGCGCCCTGGGCTGGCGGCTCACCTCGGAGCAGGTCACCGCCCTCGACGAAGCCGCCCAGGCCCTCCCCCAGTAGCCCGTACCCCACCCAGGACCCGCCCTCCCATGACTCAATTCTGGCTCATCCGCCACGGCCAAAGCGAAATGAACGCTGGCGCCCATGCCGAAAACCCGGCCTCCTCGCCCCTCACCGAGCTCGGGCGCCAGCAGATTCAGGCCATGGTCGCCCACATCCCCCAGCGCCCGGATCTCATCGTCAGTTCCGAGTACGTCCGCGCCGCCCAATCGGCCGAGATGCTGCGCCAGCGTTTCCCCGACGTGCCCTATGAAACCTGGCCGATTCACGAATTCACTTTTCTGGCCCTCGAAAAATATATCAACAGCGGCATGAAGGGCCTCGGCCCCGAGTACGTCAAGTACTGGGCCCGCAGCCGGCCTGACCACCACGACGGCCTCGGCGCTGAATCTTTCAATGACTTCCTCGCCCGCGTGGATGCCACCCTCGAGCGCATGCGCCAGTCGCGCCACAACTTTGTCGTCATCTGCGGTCACGGCTGGTTCAACCGCGCCCTCGTCTGGCAGATGCTCAACCGCGTCCACCTCAACGGTTACAAACGCCTCGGCTGGTCCAAGAAAGTCCGGCTGGACCACAGCCCGCCCGGCAGCATCATCGCCAAATACTCCTCGGCCCGCCTGCTATTGCCCCGCAACCGCATGTTGCATTTCCTCACCTTTTGCGGTGGCGTGGCCGTGCCCAATGGCTCGATTATGAAATTCTTTTCCACCGTGGATAATCGCCTCATCTTTGAAGGCATCTTCGCCGACCACCTCCCGGACGAGATCCGCGGCTCGGGAATCTTTGATAAGTGAGAAGCTAGAACAGTAACTGGTAATTGGTAATTTCAACCGCGCAGCCCCCAACGAAGCTTGTCATTCCGAGCGCAAGAGTTGGCGCAGCCAACTCCGAAATCCCGAACCTGCCGATTCTCGCGGCCCGGCCCACTGGAATATAGACATCAAACTTACCTCCGCATACTCACATCCCCGCACCAAAAGCATTACCACTTACCAGTTACCAATTACTTCTTTTCCCCGCCCTTCTAATCCCCCTCTAACACTTCCCTGCTATACTATTCACACGCGGGGATGACAGGCTTCGACGGGAGAAGCTGGTCACGGACTGCGAGCCGAGCGGCGCCGACCTCGTAAAATCAGCGCAAACCTTAAGTGCCAACAGCACTGACTACGCTGCTCTCCCCCTCGCCGCCTAAACCCGGCCAGGACGAACAGCATGACCCCTAATCGGGTCACGTTCCCCCGTTCCCTCGCTCTGGTGGGGGCGGGTCGGAGCGACACAATGCCAGAGTGCTGCCGGCCACACCGCTAAACCGGCCTAAGCGCCGCAAGGCATAGCGGTTCGCCGTGGGATGTTGTTCGTTTCTGGGCGAATCCCCCGGCTAAACTAATCCAGAAACTACGCTCGTAGACGTTCGCTGACTTAATCTTTCGGACGCGGGTTCGATTCCCGCCATCTCCACCAGCACAGGCCAACCCCTTTCGCGGTTGGCCTGTTGATTCTCCATGATTGCGGTGCCTTTACTCTCCTGACTTTAGGACAAACTTCGCGATTTCCTTCGCCACCGCGCCCGGCGCTTCCATCATCGGCATGTGCCCAATTCCCTTTAACTCGATGAGGTCCGCCGCCTGATTAAGTTCCTTCATTTGCCTTGCGCGTTCAATCGGAATCAGCTGGTCGGCATCCCCATGAACAATGAGGATTGGAAAGCGCGCCGCCGCCAGAACCGGCGAGGAATCCGCCCGTTCGGCCATCGCCTTCAGCGCGCCCACCACACCCGCAGGCTTCTGGCGAGAGATAATCTGGTGTAGCGACTCTTGTATCTTCGCATCCGCAGAAAGCTTGGGCAGCATCGCATCCCGCACGATACTCACGCCGCCTTCGACCACTTTCCCCGCCGTTTCATAGCGGCCCTTCTTCTGCTCGGGTGTATCCGCCAGCGGCTGCGAAGCCACCAGCGCCAGCCCGCTCACCCGCTCCGGGTACCGCCGAGCGAACGCCAGCGCGATGTAACCGCCCATGGAATGCCCAACCAGTGTGGCCTTTTCCAATCCCAGATGGTCCAACAGCCCGGCGAGGTCGGCAGCCATATCTTCCAGCGAGTATGAGCTATCGGGTGCGGATGAACCGCCAAAACCGCGCAAGTCCGGGACGATTAACCGGCAGGTTTCCGCAAGCGGCCCAATCGTCTCATCCCAAATCGAATGCTCCAGCGGGAAGCCGTGAATCAGCACCACCGGCACCCCCGTTCCGTGCTGGGC
The DNA here is from genome assembly GCA_964514335.1 of uncultured Anaerolineaceae bacterium. Lineage (GTDB taxonomy): Bacteria > Chloroflexota > Anaerolineae > Anaerolineales > UBA11579 > SCUK01. The sequence continues at coordinate 6,513 of CAZEQN010000039.1, read as the reverse complement.
ATAGGCCAGATCAATTCCGTTTGCAGTTAAGATGTTCATGATTTCCTTTCTAAGCTGCTACTCGTGAGTACTACAGTAGTTTCTCACACATTCGTACCTTAACTCCAGAAGGCTGTATAATTAAGTCGTCCTGAACGCGACTTGACAGTTACTTTAGACGGGAAATTCAACATGACTTTGAGTAAACCTGCAAAAATATTAATTGGTGCACTTACCGCTTTCGGAGTGTTATTTCCGTTCTTAATCATGCCGATATTCTTCATGCTATTTATGGTCACCACTGGCCTTCCATTTCTAGAACCACAATCCGTTCCAAATTCCAACGAAATGGAAGCAATAATTCCCATAATGCTTCTCATCTATCCCCTCATGATGTGTTTTACCATCGTGCAGTTCGGTTTACAAATTTTCTACATCGTTCACATTGTTAAAAACCGCATCCTGGGAGACACGCCCAAGGTTTTGTATACACTCGGCACGTTTTTCATGCCTTTCATTGCAATGCCTGTGTATTTTATTGCCAGCCTGTGGAACTACGAGCTACCGGATTCACAAATTACAAGCACTTAATTTACCCGCTTCCCCCCATCCGAATCACAAACACCGTCCCCTGCCCCAGCACGCTCTCGGCCTCAATCGTCCCGCCGTGCGCCCGTACCAGTTGCTGCGCAATCGCCAGCCCCAGCCCGCTGCTCACCTGGCCCTCGCGCGTGCGCGCCTTGTCCCCGCGCCAGAAGCGGTCAAAGATAAACGGTAAATCCTCGGGGGCGATGCCCACCCCGCTGTCCTGCACCCGCAGGATAACCCCGCCAGCTTCGCCGGCCTCGGCCGCCAGCGTAATGCGCCCGCCGCGCGGCGTGAACCGCAGGGCATTGGATACCAGATTGGCAAGCACCTGATTCAAGCGCGTATAGTCGGCGGTCAATTCCAGCCCCGCCCCGGCCGCGGTCAGGTCAATCCCCAGCCCGGCCGCCTGCGCCGAAAAACTCGCCACCACATCCGCGTACAACTCGTCCACGCCAAAGCGGCTGGGGTGCAACGGCAACGCCCCCGACTCCGCCAGCGAAAGCGTCTGCAAATCCTCCACCAGCCGCGCCAGCAGTCGCGTCTCTTCCAATGTATTCTCGATGTGCTCCGGCGTCGCCTGGTACACCCCGTCCTGTATCCCCTCCAGATTGCCCTGGATGATGTGCAGCGGCGTGCGCAACTCATGGGCGATATCCGCCGTCAGGTTGCGCCGTTGCTGGTCGGCCCGTTCCAGTTCGCCCGCCATCTTATTGAACCGCTTGATCAGTTCGCCAAACTGGGGCGAGTCATCTTTCGGCACCCGCGCCGCCAGGTCGCCGCTCGCCAGCGCGTCAATCGCCTTAAACAGATTCTGCAGCGGCTCGCCGTAGCGGGTGTACATCGTGAAGGCAAAGACAAACACAAACAACACCAGCCCCACCGGTACGCCGCAGAACAACAGCCACACATTGCGCGAGCCGGAATACTCGGAGAACACCTGGAACAAGGCCGCCGCCACGCCGCTCACAAACAGCAGCGCCACCACCAGAAAGAACAGCATCACCGGCACAATGCACCCCGCCCGGCTGCCACTCCTCGGTTTCTTGCCCACGGTATCCTTCACACTCTCGTCCGTCATCTACGCCTCACCGCGCCCGCTATCATCTCTGCTTACGACTCACGAATTGCCACTTACCAATTACCAGTTACGCCTTATTCGTTCCACGATCTTGTCACCCCGAGCCAGCCGACGCTGCGGAGCAGCGCTCGGCCAGCGAGGGGTCGCGTTCCGGCCCCTCTTTCAGACCGGCTCACTGGAAAACAACCACTTGCCAGTTACTATTTACCAATTACCATTTACTCCTCCCCCACCAACCGATACCCCACCCCATACACCGTCTCAACCAGCGCCCGCCCCGCCGCCGCTTCAAGCTTCCTGCGCAAATTCTTGATGTGCGAATCCACGCTGCGGTCAAAGCCCGCCGTCGCCCCGTGCAGGTCCTCCAGCAATTGCGCCCGCGTCAGCGTTTGCCCCGGCCGGCTCGCCAGCGCCGTCAATAACCGGAACTCGTTGGGCGTCAGTTTCACCGGCGCATCATTGACCGTTACGCTGTACTTCTCCAGGTCAATCACCAGCCCGCCGGTCCGCAGCACGCTCGGCGGCCGCACATCGCCCCGCGTGCGCCGCAGCAGCGCCCGCACCCGCGCCACCAGCGCCCGCGGCGAGAAGGGTTTCGTAATATAGTCATCCGCCCCGATTTCCAGCCCGGTCACCTGGTCAATTTCCTCGGCCAGCGCCGTCAGCATGATGATCGGCACGCCGCTCTCGCGCCGCAAAATCCGGCACACCTCGCGGCCATCCAGCTTCGGCAGCAGCAAATCCAGCACAATCAGGT
>CAZEQN010000039.1:0-4101 GCA_964514335.1 uncultured Anaerolineaceae bacterium | reverse complement strand
GCTTTTCGCGCCGCGCCATCGCCAGCGCCGCCTGCCCATCCGCCGCCGTCACCACCCGGAAGCCATTCTTCTCCAGGTAATCGCGTGCCAGCCGCACGATTTTCGGCTCATCATCCACTACCAGAATCAGGTCAGCCATAGGACGAGTATAAAGGGATTTCCTGCACCGCGCTTGGCCCGTAGTCTAGCCCCTTGTGGGCTGCGCTCAGGGCACGCTTGCGAACATCTCGAAGAATCCGCCGCTCTCTCCCGTAGTCTAGCCCCTTGTGGGCGTTTCTGAAGTTCTTGGGCTTCAGTTCGCTACGCCTTGGCATCACCCCTTCGAAACCTCCACCACGATTTTGCCGCGGGCGTGCCCCTCGCCCAGATACGCAAACGCCGCCGCGCTCTCATCCAATGTGAAGCGCTTATCAATCACCGACTTTATCTTTCCGCTTTCCAGCAGGTCAGCCAGCGTTTGCATGTCCGGCCGGTTGAACTGGGCGATGAAAAATACCATCTTCCGGCGGGCCAGCCCGGTCGCCAGCCGCATCTTGAGGACGTAACTCAATGGCCCCATCAGGCCGCCGCCCTTCGGCGCACCGATCAGCACCAGCGTCCCTTCCTGCGTCAGCAGGCGTTTGCACTGCGCCCAGGTCGGCGCTCCGGCCACATTCACAATCAGGTCGTAGCGTTGTCCGTTGCGGGAGAAATCTTCGCGCCTGTAGTCAATCACGTGGTCGGCCCCAATCGCCCGCGCCGTCTCCACATTATTCGTGCTGCACACCGCCGTTACCTGCGCCCCCAGCGCCTTGGCGATTTGCACCGTGTACGTCCCCACGCCCCCCGAGGCCCCCACAATCAACACCTTCTGCCCCGGCTGGAGGTCCCCCTTGTCGCGCAGCCCCTGCAAAGCCGTCAGGGCCGCCACCGGCACCGCCGCTGCCTCTTCAAAAGTAACATTGGCCGGCTTGCGCACAATGGCTTTCCGCACACACACATACTCCGCCAGGGCGCCATTGCGCCCACCGAACACCTCATCCCCCGGTTGGAAGTCGGTCACGTCTTTGCCAACCGCCTCCACCACCCCGGCGAAATCCACCCCCAGCCGCTTGTCCTTGGGCTTGAACAATCCGCCCCCCATCCGCCCGATGAATGGCCGGCCGGCCATGCCGTACCAGTCAGCGGCATTCAGCGAAGACGCCCGCACCTTCACCAGGACTTCGTTGTCTGCCGGAACCGGCTTTTCCACCTCGACGATTTGAACGACATTGTCCATGCCATAATTTGTACGCACCAGCGCTTTCATCCGTTTGGCTCTCCTTAGTTGTTGGAAGTAGGAATACCCGAAAACCAGTCTGTCATTGCAAGCCCAAAGGGCGAAGCAATCTCATAGATTTTGTTGGAGAGTGCTTGAGCAGATAAACTCGCCTCGTAATGACAACGCCTTTTCTTAGTTTGGGGTAGTTAACTGTCAAATTCCTGCGGCTTCATCCGGCCGCGCCGCCCAAACGGGCAGAACACGAACACCAGCGCCCCCACCGTCATAAAGAACAACGCCCCGCCCAGGCACAACGCCCCCAGCCCGGCCAGCCCCAGCGGAAACTCCGCCCCGCTTGCGCCCGCCGCCCCGGCCTGGTAGGCCACATAGCCCACCGTACCCAGCGCCGCCACAAAAATCAGCATCCCAATCATCCGTGCAATTACGCTTTTGTAAAACATCTCATCCTCCGGTGTATTTGGTTTCTCTTACCCGCTAACTGTATCAGCCGCCTGTGGAGGAATTATGGAGACCCGCGCCAGAGAATATGGAGAATTTGCGGAGAAATCCACACAATCCGCTGTACAATTCAGGCATGCTGCGCGAAGAATCCGTCCGCCAAAACAAGGGCGAACCGCCCCGCCGCTGGTTTGCCGATGATTATTTCGACCTCATCCTCTGGCAAACCGGCGAGGCCTTCACCCACATGCAGCTCTGCTACAAGCGCGACCGGCATGAATACGCCCTCGTGTGGCGCGCCCGCCAGGGCTTCTCCCACTTCCGCGTCGACGAGGGCGAATTCGGCTCGCTCAAAAAAGCCAGTCCCATGCTCGTCGCCGATGGCCTGCTGGACCCCCTCACCCTGCGCCGCCAGTTCACCGCCCGCAGCCGGGAGCTCCCGCCGGAAGTCCGCCGCTGGGTCTACCGCCGCCTGCGCGAATTCTGCCAGCCGCTGCGGCCGTAAGCCCATGGCCCTCGCCCACCTCCCGCCCCCGGCCCACACCCGCCTCGCCCTGCGCGTCTCGCCCGCCGCCGAGCGCGCCCTCCGCCGCGGCCACCCCTGGCTCTTCGACCAATCCATCACCCACCAGTCCGGCCCCGGCCAGCCCGGCGACCTGGCCGTCATCTTCGATTCCAAACGCGCCTTCCTCGCCATCGGCCTGTACGACCCCACCTCGCCCCTGCGCGTGCGCATTCTGCAAGCCCGCCAGTCCGCCACCATCAACGCCGAATTCTTCCAAACCCGCCTCGCGGCTGCGATTGACTTGCGCGCCTCCCTTGCCGAATCAACTCACACCAACGCCTACCGCCTCGTCCATGGCGAAAACGACGGCCTGCCCGGCCTGATTATCGACCGCTACGCCGAAACCCTCGTCCTCAAGCTCTACACCCCGGCCTGGCTGCCCCACCTGGCGGACGTCCTCACCGCCCTGCTCGCCCTCGCCGCCCTCCAGCCCGCCGAGCGCATCCTCCTGCGCTTCAGCCGCGCCCTGCTCAAGCAACCCCGCACTCTCCACGGCCTCACCGATGGCCTCATCCTCCACGGCCCGCCCCTCACCAGCCCGCTGCTCTTTCAGGAAAACGGCCTGACCTTTGAAGCCGACCCCATTCTGGGCCAGAAGACCGGCTTCTTCCTTGACCAGCGCGACAACCGCGCCCGACTCGAAGCCCACACCGCCGGAAAATCCGTCCTCAATGTTTTTGCCTACACCGGCGGTTTCTCGCTCTACGCCGCCCGCGGCGGGGCGCCCCACATCACCAGCGTGGACTTAAGCGCCCCCGCCCTCGCCGCCGCCCAACGCAACTTCGCCCACAACCAGCACATCCCGGCCGTCGCCGCCGCCGTCCATGAAATCCTCACCGCCGATGCCTTCGCCACGCTCGAAGAATTCGCCCGCCAGAAGCGCGCCTTTGATGTTGTCATCCTTGACCCACCCATGTTCGCCCACACCCACGCCCAGGTGGATGCCGCCCGGCATGCCTACCAGCGTCTCACCCGCCTCGGTCTGGCGGTCCTCGCCCCCGGCGGCCTGCTCGTCCACGCCTCCTGCTCCAGCCGCATCCCCGCCGAAGATTTTTTCGCCCTCCTGCATTCCGCCGCCAGCGAAGCCGGCCGCCCGCTCGCTGAAATCACTCGTACCGGCCACCCCCTCGACCACCCCATCACCTACCCTGAAGGCGCCTACCTCAAATGCATCTTCGCCCGCGCCTGATGTTACCCCGCCGGAGTCCCCATGTCCCCCCACCCTGAAATCCTCGCCCTCCTCACGGCCTTCCAGCATGGCTACACGCAGCGCGACCCCGGCCACCTGGACGAGTTCATGCGCCTGTTCACCCCCGGGGTCGAGGCCATCGGCACCAACGGTATCCGTCCCGGTCAGGGCGAGTGGTTTCACGGCCGGGAGGCCGTCCGAGCCCTGATTGAGGGCGACTGGCAATCGTGGGGAGATTTCCAACTCGATTTTGACTCACTGCAAATTCACGCCCAAACCGATACTGCCTGGGTCTCGGCCTTTGCCACCGTGGCCAACACCATCGGCCCGGACGCCTATCAAAATTACCTGAACTCATTGCCCGCTCTGCTGCAAGACCCGGCCCAAACCGCCCCCGATAAACTGCGCGAAATCCTGCGCGGCGCCAGCAACACCCTCTACGAACTCGAAAAAGGCGAAAAGTTCATCTGGCCGCTGCGCTTCACCGCCGTCATCATCCACACCGAAAGCGGCTGGCAGTTCGCCCAGCTCCACTTTTCCTTCGCCACTACCCGCTTCCCGGACGTGCGCCTCTCTGCCACCGACTGAATCTCATTCATGCCGGCTTCTTAGTACAAATTACCAATTACCAATTGCTCTGTTGCAAGG
>CAZEQN010000038.1:10588-14981 GCA_964514335.1 uncultured Anaerolineaceae bacterium | reverse complement strand
GACTCTGGGCGAAACCACCATCTCCGCCTGCACCTGCGCCACCCGCGATACTTACATCACCCGCCCGCGCGACCCGTAGGGCGCACCTCTTATCTTCTTCTGACAATTCTCTAACGGCCATCCGATATTTCCCTTCTATCCTTACAAAGTATTCAGCCTCTGAATGCAATTAAATCTGTAAGGAGATTTTCACATGTCTAAAATTATAGGAATTGACCTCGGAACCACCAACAGCGTGGTGGCCGTCATCGAAGGCGGCGAAGCCACCGTCATCACCACTGCTGAAGGTTCGCGCCTGGTGCCATCGGTCGTGGCGTTTAACAAAAACAACGAACGCCTCGTCGGCCAGACCGCCAAGCGGCAATCCGTCATCAACCCCGAAAACACGCTCTACTCGGTCAAGCGTTTCATTGGCCGCCACTTCAATGAGGTGGAAAGCGAGCGCAAGATGGTGCCGTTTGAAGTCAAAGCCGGGCCAAGCAACGATGTCCGCATCAAAGTGCCACAGACCGGCAAGGAATACGCCCCGCAGGAAATCAGCGCCATGGTGCTGGCCAAACTGAAAGCGGATGCCGAAGCCTATCTCGGCGAAAAAGTAGAGAAAGCCGTCATCACCGTGCCCGCCTACTTCAATGACAGCCAGCGCCAGGCCACCAAAGACGCCGGCAAAATCGCCGGGTTGGAGGTGCTGCGCATCATCAACGAACCCACTGCCGCGGCCCTGGCCTATGGCCTCGACAAAAAGACCAACGAAACCATCCTCGTTTTTGACCTCGGCGGCGGTACGTTTGACGTCTCGGTGCTGGAAGTCGGCGATGGCGTGATTGAAGTCAAGGCCACCAACGGCGACACCCACCTGGGCGGCGACGATTGGGACGAAGCCGTGGTGAACTGGCTGGCGGACGAATACAAAGCCCAGCAGGGCATTGACCTGCGCGGCGACCGTCAGGCCCTGCAACGCCTGCGCGAAGCCGCCGAGAAGGCCAAGATTGAGCTTTCCAGCGTGATGGAAACCGAAATCAACCTGCCTTACATCACCGCCGATGCCAGCGGCCCCAAGCACCTGCAGCAGAAGTTAAGCCGCAGCAAGTTCGAGCAACTGACCGCCAGCCTGCTCAACCGGGTCAAAGGCCCGTTTGAAGCCGCCCTCAAGGATGCCGGCCTGAAAGCCAGCGACCTGCACGAAGTCGTGCTGGTGGGCGGTTCCACCCGCATGCCGATGGTGCAGGAACTGGTGGAAAAGATGACCGGCAAACAGCCCCATAAGGGCGTGAATCCGGATGAAGTGGTAGCGATTGGGGCCGCCATTCAGGGCGGCGTGCTGGGCGGCGACGTCAAGGATGTGCTGCTGCTGGATGTCACCCCGCTTTCGCTGGGCATCGAAACCCTCGGCGGCGTGATGACCAAAATGATTGAGCGCAACACCACCATCCCGGTGCGCAAGACCGAGGTGTACAGCACCGCCGAAGACAACCAGACCGCTGTGGATATCCACATCCTGCAGGGCGAGCGCGCCCAGGCTGGCGATAACATGAGCCTCGGCCACTTCCGGCTGGAAGGCATCCCGGTGGCGCCGCGCGGCGTGCCGCAGGTCGAAGTCACCTTTGACATCGACGCCAACGGCATCCTGAACGTAGCCGCCAAAGACAAGGCCACCGGCAAAGAGCAGAAAATCACCATCACCGCCTCCACCAACCTCAATAAGAATGATGTGGAACGGATGGTGAAGGAAGCCGAAGCGCATGCCGCCGAGGACAAACAGCGCCGCGAGCTGATTGAAGCCCGCAACACCGCCGACAGCCTCGCCTACCAGACCGAGAAAACCCTCAAGGACCTGGGCGACAAAGTCCCGACGAATGAGCGCACAAAAATTGAAGCCCAAATTGCGGAACTGCGCTCTACGCTGGAAAGCGGCGACAAAGCCACAATTCAGAGCAAAACCGAAACGTTGCAAAACGCCTTCCATGCCTTGAGCCAGCAGTTGTACGCCCAGCAGGGGCCGGCCGCCGGCGCGCCGGGAGCCGACTTCCCCAACTATGGCGGCAACGGCCAGAATGGCAACGGCCACACGCCGGATGACGAAGGCGAAGTGATGGAAGGCGAATTCCGCGAGGCCTAAGCCCCACCTTTACCCACAAAACAAAAAATCCCCACTCGGAGTCCGAGTGGGGATTTTTTGTGGAGAGTATCCCATTCGGCATGGTTGTTACCATGGGGCCGAGGCTTTAGCCGAGTTTCCGGAGTACCCTCCGCTAAAGTGTCGACTCCCTTATCCATCCAATTTGACCCTCGCGATTTTTTTATTGGTTATGACATCAACGCACGGTATCGAAACTGAATTCAGCGTAATTATCCACCCACAGGGTACTCTGGGAAACCGAAAGGCGCAAACTCCAGTTTTCTCCCGGCTGGCTGAAATAAAAGCGGTTGCGGGCAGAACGAGCCGGGTTTTCATAATCCCAGACCACCACCACCCCGGTGCCCTGGGCATCCACTCCCAGCGCCACGCCAAACCATTTGCCATATTCCAGCGCCAGGTTGCCCACCAGCCCTTCGCCATAACGGATATCGCCTTCACGGCCCGCAAAAGTCAGCCGACCGCGCCGCAACGCCAGCGAAAGACTGCCGCTCACCGGCGGCCCCCCGCGCCCATGCGAATAGGTGATATTGAATTCCGTGTCTTCTTTATAACGAAAGAGGAACAACACGCCCTGCCCGCCGGTCAGGGTATTCGCACCTTCCGCCAGTGGGTTGTCTTCGCCGGCTTCGATGATTAAGTATTCACCCAGCGCGTCCACGCTGCCATTTAACAAAGTTTCGGCCGTGGTGGTCTGGTCAAAGGTCTGCACATTCAGCAGCGCCACGCCTTCCATGTAGCGCTCCATTACTTTGGGGGGGGAATGGGTTGGGGTGGTTGTGCGGTTGGTTCGGGGGTTCTGGGTGGGCGGTGGGGTTGGGGTGGGGCGGGGGGTGTTGGTGGGGGGGGGGGTGGGCGTGGCGGTGCCCACAAAACGCGGCGGGGGCGTGAGGCTGGGCGGCTGGGTGGCAAACTGGGGCGGGATGGTCGGCTGGGCGAGGTCCAGCGAGCCACAGCCAGCCAGCAGCAGGCTTAAGAACGCAAGGAAAATCCAATGGCGGAGCATGGCGCAATTGTAATCGGATTGCAGGGCAGGTAGAATTGCGGCATGTCAGCCACAATCGGCGCGCTCTACTTTGCTCTTGGGGAAGCCTACCGGCAGGAAGCCGTTCGCTCGGCGGCCAGCCTGCGGGCAGCCATGCCCGGCCTGCCCATCACCCTGTTCACCGATGCCCAATACTCCAACCCGCTCTTTGAAGCGGTGCGCCAAATCCCCGCCGAGCGCCAGAACTATTTTGGCAAGGTGTGGTGTCTGGGACAATCGCCTTATGCACACACCCTGTATCTTGATTCGGATACCTACATTGCCGAATCGCTGGCGGATGTCCTGGCGCTGCTGGAAGTCTACGATGTGGTCGCGGCCCGCACCACCCACTACCTGCTGGAAGCCGCCTGGTGGCGGCCAGAGATGGATCTGGCCGAGGTTGCGCCGGGGCTGATTGAGCCGAACGGCGGTCTGCTGGCCTACCGGACCTCTCCGGTGGTAGCCGCACTGCTGGCCGACTGGCTGGCGCGCTGCCTGCGCTATGAAACCCAAATTGGCCTGCGGGTGGACCAACCCAGCCTGAAAGAAGCCCTCTATTACAGCCCGGCCCGCCTGGCGCTGCTCACCCCGGAATACAATCTGCGCATCATGGAAAAGCGCGGCGAGGTCTATGGCCGGGTGCGGGTGCTGCACGGCCGCCACCCGAACCTGGCGGCGCTGGCGCAGCGGATAAACAAAATCAGCCGCCCGCGTGCCTTTGGCTGGCGTTTTGGCCGGCTGTGGGTGCGGCCCCAGCGCAGCCAGTGGGGCTACCTCTGGCGGCGGCTGAAGGAACGGCTGGGGTTCATTTCACCCCACCCGTAAGCCAAAATACGTCAGCACCAGTTCGCTTTCGGGGGCGGCGCGCAATTCGTGCCACTCATGCGGTTGTACCGCCACACACGCGCCGGGCGTGAGGGCAATCACCTGCCCATCCACTTCAATCTCGCCCGCCCCGGCTTCCACAAAGAACACCTCGGCCATATCGGCATGGGCATGGCCGGGCGAGACCTGGCCGGGGGCAAAGCGCGCCTGCGAGAAATTCGTCAGGTGCGGCAGGTCGCCCTGCGCCAGCAGGACGCGCTTTTTAATTTCCGGATTGTGCGAAACGGGCTGTTCGGGCTGGTTGTGCAAATGGGTAGTAATCATCCTTTAGGCCACTCCTTGTTCATCGGATTGTAGCAGGCCCAAACAGGCCGCCTGTTATAATTTTGTTCTATGAATCGCCGTGA
>CAZEQN010000038.1:0-10578 GCA_964514335.1 uncultured Anaerolineaceae bacterium | reverse complement strand
GAACCCAACCGCCGCGGGCTGTGGCTGCTCTTCGCCCTGCCCCTCTTGTGCATCATTTTAGTTGGCGTCTACCGCCTGCCGCCGGTGTATGCGCGCCTTTCGTGGCGGGTGGATGAAGTCGTTACCCGCATTCGCTATACTTTTAACCCGCCGGATGAGGCCATTTTCACCCCGGCCGAAGAACAGCAACTGGCATTAATTGTGCAGGCGACCCTCAACGCCCTGACCCCCACCGTCGCGCCCGCCACCGCCGAACCCACCGACCCGGCCGCCCCCACCCCGCTGCCGACCGCCACCCGCATCCCGCCCCCGCCGACTGTGATTCTGGAAGGCGTGACCTATGTGGACCAGCACAACCGCTGGAACTATTGCGGTCCGGCCAACCTGACGATGGCGCTGAACTATTGGGGCTGGAGCGGCGACCGCGACGATGTGGCGCGGGTGGTCAAACCCGGCGTGAACGAACCCGGCCTGGGGTTCATCGAACGCGGCAAGCCGGATAAGAACGTCATGCCGTATGAGATGGTGGACTTCGTCAATAACCATACTGAATTCGCCGCCCTGCAACGCGACGGCGGCGACATCGAGCTGGTCAAGCGGCTGATTGCGGCCGGCTACCCGGTCATCATTGAAAAGGGCTACTACGAAGCCGACTATACCGGCAAAATCGCCTGGCTGGGGCATTACCTGTTCGTGACCGGCTACGATGAAAGCAAGGGCGTGTTTATTGTGCAGGATGCCTACCTGCAACCCGGCCGCGACCTGGAAAGCCCGTATGAGGAATTCATTGAAGGCTGGCGCTCATTCAACTTCCTGTTTATGGTGGTTTACCCGCGCGCCGAGCAGGCCGCCGTGCTGGAGGTGCTGGGCGAGTGGGCCGACCCGCAATGGGCCTCGCGCAACGCCCTCAACATCGCCAACCGCGAGGTCGAGACCCTGACTGGCAACGACCAGTTCTTCGCCTGGTTCAATAAAGGCAGCAGCCATGTGGCCCTGTATGAATATGTGGATGCCGCCTTCGCCTATGACTATGCTTTTCTGCTCTACAGCGGGCTGGGCGGTGGCAGCGCCCAGCGGCCCTATCGCATCATGTGGTATCAGACCGGGCCGTACTGGGCCTATTACTATTCGGGGCGCTATCAGGATGTCATCAGCCTCGCCAACACCACCCTGTACGATACGGTTTCTGAACCCACCCTGGAAGAAAGCATCTACTGGCGCGGGATGGCGCGCTATGCCATCGGCGAGACGGATAACGCCATCGCCGACTTCCGCGAAACGGTGTACCTCAACCCCAACTTCAGCCCCGGCTACGCCATGCTGGAACAACTGGGGGTGTCGCCATGAGCCTCAAAATCCTGCACTTCGCTGACGCCCACATTGATATGGCCAACTTCGGACGGCACGACCCGGAAAGCGGCCTGCCGGTGCGGGTGATGGACTTTCTCAAATCCCTGGATACGATTGTAGCGGCCGCCATCGAAGAAAAAGTAGACCTGGTGATTTTTGCCGGGGATGCCTACAAAGACCGCAGCCCGCAGCCCACCTTCCAGCGCGAGTGGGGGCGGCGCATCATGCGCCTCTCGAATGCCGGTATCCCGACTTTGCTGCTGGTTGGCAACCATGATTTAAGCCCCAGCATCGGGCGGGCGCACGCCCTGGAAGAATTCAAAACGCTGGAAGTGCAGAAGGTCTTTGTGGCCGATTCCCCCCACTTTTACCGGGCCGGCGAACTGGCCGGCCTGCCGGTGCAGGTGATGGCCATGCCCTGGATTAACCGCAGCGGCATGATGGCCCACTTTGACCTCAAAGCCAGCGAGGAAAGCGACATCTACGCCGAGCTGGAAGATAAAGTCAATGAAATGGTCTGGGCCTGGATAGAAGAAGCCGATGACAGCCTGCCGACCATCTTCACCGCCCATGCCTCGGTGCAGGGCGCGGCCTTTGGCGGCGAGCGCACCGTGATGCTCGGCACCGACCTCACCCTCTCCGGCAGCCTGGTGCGCAACCCGGCGTTTGACTATGTCGCCCTCGGCCACATCCACAAGCCGCAGAATCTGGGCGGCGGGCCGGGGCCGGGCGAACCGCCCGAAACGCCCGGCGCGCCCAACCAGCCGCCCGTGATTTACCCCGGCTCGATTGAGCGGGTGGACTTTGGCGAAGCCGAAGACCGTAAGTATTACATCATCGCCGAGTTGGGCGACGGCCCGGCGCGCGTCCACTGGCGCGAACTGACCGGCATCCGCCGCTTCATTGACCGGCGCATCACCCTGCAACACGACAAAGATGTGAACGGCCAGTTGCGCAACACCCTGCCCGAACCCGCCGCCATGCAGGAGGCCATCGTCCGGCTGGTGATTGACTACCCGCGCGATTGGGAAGCGCTGATTGACGAAACCGCCCTGCGCGAACAGGCCCTCGGTGCATTTGAATTTCATCTCGTCAAGCGCCCCCAAATGGAAAGCCGCATCCGGCTGGCGGAAGACCAGAGCATCGGCAGCCTGACGCCGCTGGAGTTGCTCGACCTGTACTGGAAACAGCACCATGTGGAAGGCGAGGAGCGCGCCAGCCTGGCCAAACTGGCCGAAGAAGTGCTGCAGCAGGTCAACCGGGGCGGCGATGCAGAGGACTAGCCTCACCGCCCTGCGTCGCGGGGCTTTGCTGGCCCTGCTGGCGCTTGCGCTGGCCGCCTGCGGGCCAGCCGCGCCGCAACCAACCGCCACGCTGTTCCCGCGGCCCACCCGTACCCCGGTCGCGACCTTCACCCCCCAACCCAGCCCCACCTTCGGCCCCAGCCCCACGCCTACGGCCATCCCCACCCTCGCCCCCGCCAGCGGCGAAGCGCCGCGCCCCAGCCGCCTGGCCTTTACGGCTGTCATCGAGGGGCGGCGCGACATCTGGAGTGTGTACTCCAATGGCGACGGCCTGTCACGCCTGATAAACGAAGCTGGCCGCGACGAAACCCAGCCCGCGTTTGCCCCGGATGGGCAGCAGGTCGCCTATATCCAAAGTAATGGCGAAGCCGACGGCCTGTACCTGGCGCATCTGGATGGCCGCCCACCGGAATTGCTGCTGGCCGGGGAGGGTATCCGCCACCCGGCCTACAACCCGGACGGCCGGAGTCTGGCGTACCTGCTGGAAGAGGCAGAGGACTTCAGCCTGCATTTGCTCGACTTCGCCAGCGGCGCCAGCCAGCTCCTGCTGGCCGACCTCGGCGCGGCCAGCAGCCCGGCCTTCACCCCGGACGGCCTGAATTTGATTATTGTTTCCCAGCGCGACGAACAAACCGACCTCTACCAACTGAACCTCGCCAGCGGCGCCCGCACCCGCCTGACCGAGACCGAAGCCAATGAAAGCCAGCCCGCCGTTTCGCCGGATGGCCTGTGGCTGGCATTCACCAGCGACGCCAGCGGGGCGCGCCAGCTCTACCGCCAGCCGCTGGCCGGCGGCGCCGCAGAACAACTAACCGACTCCGAAGGCGAATCGTGGGCGGCGGCCTGGTCGCCGGATAGTGAACGGCTGGCGCTGGTCTCCACCCGCGATGGCGAACAGGAACTGTATGTCATGAACGCCGATGGCACGGACGCCCGCCGCATTACCGCCGACCCCTTTGCGGATGACACCCCCCATTGGCTGCCCAACGGCTGGCAACTGGGCTTTGCCGCCCGCCGCGAAGGCTCGTGGGGGCTGTATGCGATTAATGCCGATGGCGACGGCCTGACGAACCTGACCGGCAACCTGCCCAACATGTACGCCGAAGCGCCGGACTGGTCGCCAGACAGCCAGTACATCATCTTCGATGCCGACCGGGGCGGCAACCGCGACATCTACCAGTTCAAAATCGGCGGCACGCTGGATGACCTCGTCAAGCTCACCACCCACCCGGGCGATGACTGTTACCCGGTCTATTCGCCGGACGGTACGAAAGTCGCCTATCTCTCCGAGCGCGACGACAACAAAGACATCTATATTCTCGACCTGCTGACCGGCGAAGAACTGCGCCTGACCGACCACCCGCTGGAAGACTACGAGCCGGACTGGTCGCCGGATGGCCGCCAGATTGTGTTCTCTTCGCGCCGAAACGGCAACAGCGACCTGTTCATCATCAACGCCGATGGCACCGGGCTGCGCCCGCTGGTGGTGGGGCCGGGGCTGGACTGGCGGCCGCAATGGTCGCCCACCGGGGAATGGATTGCCTACGAAACCTACCGCAACGGCAATGCCGATGTGTACATCGTGCGGCCGGATGGCACGGATGACTTACGGATGACCTTCAGCCGGCTGGATGAAGGCCACCCGACCTGGTCGCCGGATGGGCACCAACTGGCGTTTCATTCCAACCATGAGGGCTATTGGGAACTGTATGTGATTGACATCGCCGCGCCCGACCTGCTACGGCACATCCGCACCACCAGCCTGCGCAACCTGCTGCCCGCCTGGGAGCGCAGCGAACCCCAGCCCGAAACGAATTAATCCCTGAACCACCTTTGGGCCAGCGCTTGCGCCTGCTGCTCAAAAAACTCTCGAACCTGCGGCCA
Source organism: uncultured Anaerolineaceae bacterium (assembly GCA_964514335.1). GTDB lineage: Bacteria > Chloroflexota > Anaerolineae > Anaerolineales > UBA11579 > SCUK01. The sequence continues at coordinate 6,040 of CAZEQN010000038.1, read as the reverse complement.
GGGGACATCTGTAAATAGTTCGGGTTGAACGTCCCGGTCTGCGTTTTCAAATAAAACGAAGCTCTCCAAAGCCATGAGGGGAAAATCGCGCGTACCGGGGAATTTACGACCGCCCGCTTCAAGCAATTCATCCAATGGGATTTTCTCGGCAAGGCTGTACAGGTCGTAGAAATCCTTGCGGCTGCCACGCCCCATCAGTGCATCCAACTTCATCAAGCCAATATCCAGCAGGGCGGCCAGATTGACTTGTTCTAATTGCACAAGGGGCTGCAACAGCGGGTAACCGTAGCTAAAGAAACCGACCCGGACATCATCGATGGCTGCCACAAAGTTGCCGTCGGCACTTTCCAGCGTCAGGCCGCCGCGCGCCGCGCAGGCTGCGCTAATTACCCGCCGGGTGTGCTCATGCACTTCATCGGTTTCGGAAAAGAAATCAATATCAACGGACTTGCGATGACCAAGCTGCAACGCCAGAGCCGTGCCGCCTGCCAGATAAAAGGGCCGGGAGAAATTCTGCTCGCCCACCCACGCCAACAAGGTCCGCATGGCAGGCGTGATGCTCTCCCAGTGCGGCTGCATCAGTGCGGCCACACGCTTTTCCGGGGGGAAGTATCAGGGGAGACGCCCAGCACCACGCACCACAGCGCGTAACGGCGGCGCGGCAACAACCGGCGGCCATCGCGGCCCAGCCAGGCGCGCAACGCTGCCTCGCCATAGGTGTCAAACAGCCAGCGCACTTCGGCCCGGTTGCCATAGGCCAGCAGGCGTTCGATAATCAGAGACGCATGCTGGTCAGGATCAAGCACGGAAAAATTGTATTCCTGAAAGAAGGGGCGAGCGGATGCCGGAATAACGGGTGCCATGGGCTTATTATACTCATCGCCCCTCCGGCTGACCGCGCTCGCCGGCACGGCGCTTTCATTGCTATAATCCACCCTGCCATGATTCCCGTCAAACTCACCCTGGAGGGCTTTCTCTCCTATCTTGACCCGGTCGAGCTGGACTTCACCGCCATTCAACTGGCCTGCATCTCCGGGCCCAACGGGGCGGGCAAATCCTCGCTGCTGGATGCCATCACCTGGTCTTTATTTGGCGTGGCGCGCAAACGCGATGATGCCCTCATCCACGCCCGCGCCGATGAAGCCGTGGTCGGCTTCACCTTTGATTACGAAGGCAACCGCTATCGGGTGCTGCGCGGCAAACCCCGCACCAAATCCACCACCCTGGAATTCCAGATTCAGACCGCCGCCGGCAGTTGGAAACCGCTCACCGAGCGCAGCCTGCGCCAGACCGAGCAGAAAATCGAAGACACCCTGCGGCTGGACTACGACACCTTTGTCAATGCGTCTTTCTTTCTGCAGGGCAAGGCCGACCAGTTCACCCAGCAACGCCCCGGCGACCGCAAACGGATCCTGACCAGCATCCTCGGCCTGGAGGTATGGGAAACCTACCGCAAGCAGGCCGCCGACAATATGCGCGAAATGACCAACCGCATGCGCGAGCGCGAGGCCGTGCTGCAGGAGGTGCTGGCCGAACTGGGCGAGGAGGACGAACGCCGCGCCCGCCTGGCCGAACTGGAAAGCCAGCTCGCCAGCCTGGCCGAAGCCCGGGGCGTGCACGAAGCCGCCCTGAACGAAATGCGCCAGCGGCAGGCGGCCCTCAAGGAGCAGGAAAAACTGGTTGCCACGCTGGCGGCCGGGCTGGGGCGCGCCCGGCAAAACCTCACCGGCCTGACAGAACGCGCCGCCAGCCGCCAGACTGAACTGGAAGCCACCGCCGCCGCCCTGGAACGGGCCGCCGAAATCGAGGCCGCTTACGCCGCCTGGCAGGCCGCCCGCGCCGAGCTGGAAACCTGGGAGAGCAGCGCCGCCCAGTTCCGCGAGAGCGATGAACAGCGGCGCGCCCCGTTGCAGGAAATTGAACGCGAGCAGGCCCGCCTGGAAGCCGAGCGCGACGCCTTACGGGCCGAGCAGGCCGCCAGCGAAGCCGCTGCCGCCGAGCAGGCCGAACTGAAAGCCCGCCTGAAAGACCTGCAAGCCGCGGCCAAAGCCGCTGCCGCCCGCCTGGCCGAACGCGCAGCCGCCCTGCAGGCCGTCCAGACCGCCCGCGAAGCGCTCGCCAGCGCCCGCGCCGAAAACCCGATGCTGAAAGCCGAGATGGATGACATCCGCGCCCGGCTGGATACGCTGGAGCAGGCCGATGACGGCGCCGCCTGCCCGACCTGCGGCCAGCCGCTGGCCGGGCATGACCGCGCCAGCCTGATGGCCCACCTGCAGGCCGAGGGCAAGGTGCGCGGCGACAAGCACCGCGCCAACACCGCCCTGATGAAAGACACCGAAGCCCGCGTCCGGGAACTGGAGCAGGCCGCCGCCGGGTTCAGCGATGCCGAGGAAAACGCCCGCCAGGCCACCCGCGCCCTGGACCAGGCCGCAGACCGCCTGACCCAGTTGGATGAACAATTGAAAAACTGGAAGGCCGAAGGCGCCAAACGCCTGAAAGACGTGGAAAAACAACTGGCGAAGGAAACCTACGCCCAGGAAGCCCGCGCCACGCTGGCCGCCGTGGATGCCGAATTAAAGAAGATTGGCTACGATGCCGCCAGCCATGACGCCGCCCGCAAAGCCGAGCAGGCCGGGCGCGCCGCCGAGGCCGACCTGCGGGCGCTGGAGAAAGCCCGCGCCGCCCATGAACCGCTGGCGCGTGAAGTGGGTGAACTGGCCGCCCAGATTCAGGCCGCTGAAACCGAGGTCGCCGAGCAGGAAAAAGCGCACGCCGAAGCCGCCGCCGGGCTGGCCGCCGCCCAGAGCCAGGCCCCGGATGTAACCGCCGCCGAAGCCCGCCTGCTGGACCTCTCCGAGCAGTTCAACATCCTCAACCGGGAAGTCGGCGGGGCGCGGCAGAAGGTGGACGTGCTGGCAGACAAGAAAGCCCAGCAGCAGAAACTGGAAACCGAGCGCGAAGACCTGGCCCACAAGGTCAACCGCTACAAGCAACTGGAGCGCGCCTTTGGTAAGGACGGCGTGCCCGCCATGCTGATTGAGCAGGCCCTGCCGGAAATCGAGACCAAGGCCAATGAAATTCTGGAACGGCTCTCGGGCGGCAGCATGTCGGTGCGCTTCGTGACCCAGGTGGAGTACAAGGACAAGGGCCGCGACGACCTGCGCGAGACGCTGGATATCGTCATCAGCGACAATGCCGGGACGCGCGATTATGAAATGTACTCCGGCGGCGAGGCTTTCCGCATCAACTTCGCCATCCGGCTGGCGCTCTCCGAGGTGCTGGCCCAGCGGGCCGGGGCGCGCCTGCAAACCCTGGTGATTGACGAGGGCTTTGGCAGCCAGGACGAGGCTGGCCGCCAGCGGCTGGTGGAGGCGATTAACGCCGTGCAGCAGGAGTTCGCCAAGATTCTGGTCATCACCCACATTGACAGCCTGAAAGACGCCTTCCCGAGCCGGATTGAGGTGGAGAAGACGAATCGCGGCTCGGTGGTGAGTGTCAGGTAAAGCGGGCTTCCCGGTGAGCGCAAAATTCAGCACCTATCTGGAATGGGAAAAGCAGGTCCCGCGCAACCTGCGCAAAGAGGCCATTTGGAATTTGAAAATCTACCGTTCGGCGCTCTTCATCGGCGACCTGGCATTTATTGACGGGCAAAAATTGCTCACTGAACCGCAGTTTGAAAAAATCAGCCCCCTACTGACCACCGCCGCCGCCCGCATCAGCGCCAACATCGCCGAAGGCTACCGCCAGTCTTCGGATAATAACCGGGTCAGATTCTATGAGAATGCCTTAGGCTCGGCCCGCGAAACCCGCAATTTTTACACCGAATGCCGCCACATTCTTGGCAGCGCAGTCGTTGAGCATCGCGGGGAAATCATTACCGTCTTTATCAAGCAGACCGCCACCTTCATGAAGACACGGCAAGGCGGCAGCGTGCGTGAGGAAGGGTTGGAATACCTGCTGGAACGAGACAGCCACGCCCAAACGATTCCCTTCGCCTGAACCTGGCTGTTGCTTTCGCCGCCCCGCTGGCTATAATGGGGCTATGAGCGCGGGCGATTTTACACAGAGTTTACAAGTTCGGCAAAACGCGGGTAAAGCCAGCATCTTTAATCCAAGATTGGGGAGATTCGCGCAGCCGGATACGATTATTTCGAACCCACTAAATTCACAAACTCTTAATCGATTCTCGTATGTACTAAATTCACCAATCTTGAACATTGACCCGAGCGGAAATATTGTGATTTGTTTTTATGGTGGGTTGTCAGAAGGAACTGAAACGAGAACGGCGGATCTCTGTTCGGTCCTCTATGGAGACAGATTTAGCTTTGTTAACGCTAATTCAAATGCAGGCTCATCAGTCAAAGCAAGCTTGCTAAAGATAATTAATGCACTTGCCAGTAATCCCGATGAAGAAGTCATAATACTTGGGTACAGTTGGGGAGGTGCAGCCGCATTAGAGTTAGTGAATTTATTAGATGCTCAAAACATAGATGTTGATGAATTGGTCTTAGTTGATCCAATGTTGATTTTTAGGGGAATAAGAAGTGAATATGCCAATTTGGTAGATTCGAAAAAAGTTACGGACTTTTGTTCCACATCGTTTTGCCATAGTTATTCTTTGTATTCAATTCCGGATAACGTCATGAAAGCATATAATTTCTATGCTACAAGATCGGTTCAGGCTGACCTGACTCTCGATGAAGCAAAAGAGTTTGCTCTATCTGTCTTGCTTCAAATTGCCCCCCCTGTCAGCAACTTTGAAGGAGCAATCAACATTGGGATTGATCAAGACCACAATAGTATTATCAACCAATCTAATTTAATTTCTCAGACACTGCTCCCCACAACAGGTGGAGGTGGCGGAAGCAACGTTAAGCGGTTATTGTTATAAATTGAGGGAATTCTACAATGAAGCGAAAAAACACAATAATTGGTTTAATGCTTTTGGGTGTATTACTGCTTTCAATTCCGAAAATTGTTCAAACATATCATTACTATTTTCAACCTTTTGAGTACATTGCTCATTCCCAGCCGATAATTGGGACTACTTGGGAGTTGGAAATCTTTGAAAACGAATCTAAAGTAGTCCTATTAGAAAATAATGGAATTGGTCTATTGCAGTTGGAACAATTGCACGCCCCATTTCTATTAAGATTCGAGCCGACAAATACTTCAAGAATATCTCTGCATGATTTTGAGGGTAAATTACTAATTGTAGATGGAGAATGGTTATCATTTGGAGCCCTAAAGACTGAAGATTTTTTTGCAAAGACCCCTTTTTTTTACTTAAATAGTCTTCAAATCAACCCTTACACAATAGATATTGTTAAGCCAGACCCTCCGTATTTGTATGTGGTTGCGCATCATACGTGGAGTTTAGAAAAAGAACCATATTTCCTTTTTGTCCTGAAACTTAAAGATGGAAATGTTGAGAAGATTTCCGAACTAGAGGGTGGTGTTGGCCCAATTATTGGAGTAGCCCCGAGCATGCTAGTGGTTGCAGTTCGAGAAGGTGAAGGGGACACTATCTCAATAATTGACCTTCAGGAACCATTAAATCCTAAAAGAATAGATTTAGGAATAAATATTTCTTTCCATGCTACTCAAATCGAAATTAATGAAGGCAAGGCCTATGTTGCTGGTTATGGGGGGATGGCAATTATCGACATTTCTGACAAAAATAATGCCTCTCTGATCTTTGAAAAACTTGAGCATAAAGCAAAGGGGTTATCTTTAGTCGGAAGTTATGTCTTATTACACACATGGAATGGTATTCAACTATATGAGACAAATGCATTGGGAGAAGTAAGCCTTGTCGGAGTCTTCTGGGGTTTTGATCAAATTACAGATATTGCTTTTACAGAAGACTACCTATATATACTTGACATAGACGGTCGGATTTTTACATATTTATTTCCAGAAGAATACAAACTAAGAAAAGAAGTCGTTCAGTAACGATAAGCCAGCATCTCGCTTGCTAAACCTGTAAAACCGATTTTACAAAGCTTTTACAACCCATATTAATTAATCAATTAAGATA
>CAZEQN010000037.1:0-15202 GCA_964514335.1 uncultured Anaerolineaceae bacterium | reverse complement strand
GGGGTGACGGTCAACGTGGGTGTGAGAGTCTGGGTCGGGGTCTGGGTCAGCGTGGCGGTCGGGGTGGGGGTGCGGCTGCGCTCATAGGAAACCAGCGCCAACCCGGCGCAGTAGCACGGCACGGTGGCGAGGATGATGATGACCAGCACATAGCGCACGCGCTGGCGCGTTTCGGGGTTGGTGGAAGCAAAAAACATCGCGCGGGTTCCTTTAACGGGTAGGATGATAACACAGCGAAAGCCTTCAAAATCCCGATTGCCGCGGCTATTCATCCCTGCCTAATCCAGGCGCGCTCGACTCCATAAAAAAACAACCATCATTGTGAATAACGAATATCCAATCACGAATCACGAACACCGAATACCCAATCACTAATTTCGAATTACCAGTTACCAATTACGATTTACGATTTACGAATTTTCCCATTACACTTGTCGCATGCGCCACATCTACCTCTCGCCCCATTTTGACGACGCTGTGTATTCGTGCGGCGGCTGGCTGTGGCAGCAGGCCCAGGCCGGCGCAGCCGTAGAAGTGTGGACGTTGTGCGCCGGCGACCCGCCTGCGGCCAAGTACTCGCCCTTCGCCCAGGAACTGCACGCCCGCTGGGGGCTGGCCGGGGCGGCGGTGGTGGCCGCCCGCCGCGCCGAAGACCAGGCCGCCTGCGCGCGGGTGGGGGCGCGCGGGCGCTATTTTGACCTGCCGGATGCCATCTATCGGCGGGAGGAAGGCGGCGAAGCGCTCTATACCAGCCGCGCCGCCATTTTTGGCCCGCTGGCCGCCGCTGAAAGGCCGTTGCTGCGCTCGCTGGCGGCTGACCTGGCCTCCGAGCTTGAGCCCACCGATTCGCTCTATTGCCCGCTGGCCCTCGGCAACCATGTGGACCACCAGCTCGCCCGCCGCGCCGCCGAACAGCTCGCCCGCCCCCTGACCTTTTACGCTGACCTGCCCTATGTGCTCGATTCTGAAGACGGGCTGGCCGGGTTGCTGCCCGCCGGGGCGCACAGGGCCGTACACCCGCTTTCCGAAGAAGCCCTGGTCGCCTGGGCGCAGGCCGCCGCCGCCTACGCCTCGCAACTCTCCAGCTTCTGGCCGGATGCCGCCGCCTTGCAGGCCGCCCTCTCCGGCTATCTGGCCCGTCATGGCGGTTTGCGCCTGTGGGCACAGGAAGCAATCGCCCATGCTTAATATCATCCTGGCCGCTTCCGCCCTGCTGGTCTTGAGTGTGATTGCCAGCAAATTCTCGGACCGCTACGGTGTACCGGCCCTGCTGTTGTTTCTGGCGCTCGGCATGCTGGCTGGTTCGGATGGCCCGGGCGGCATCTACTTTGATGACCCCGCCCTGGCGCAGTTCATCGGCGTGGTGTCGCTGGTCTTCATCCTGTTCTCCGGCGGCCTGGATACGCGCTACAAGCAAATCCGGCCGGTGCTCAAACAGGGGTTGTCGCTCGCCACGCTGGGCGTGTTGTTCACCGCCCTCACCATGGCAGGCATCGTCTATCTTCTGCTGGCCTTCAGCCCGCTGGAAGCCTTCCTGTTCGGGGCGATTGTGTCTTCCACCGATGCGGCGGCGGTCTTCAGCGTCTTGCGGGCGCAATCCATCCACTTGCGCGGCCGCCTCAAGCCCCTGCTGGAACTCGAATCCGGCGCCAACGACCCGCTGGCCGTTTTTCTCACTGTCAGCGCCATCCAGTGGCTCACCCAGCCGGGTGAGTTCACCCCCCTCTCTGCCCTCGGCGCGCTGCTCTGGCAGATGGGCCTGGGCGCGGCCCTCGGGCTGGCGCTGGGCTGGGCGATGCTGCAAATCCTCAACCGTTTTCAACTCGCCAACCACGGCCTGTACCCGGTGCTCTCGCTGGGGATGGTGTTGCTGTGCTATGGCGTCGTTACCGTCGTGGGCGGCAATGGTTTTCTGGCGGTCTATCTGGCGGGGATTACTCTCGGCAAGCATGACTTCATTCACAAACGCTCGCTGCTGCAATTTCATGACGGCGTGGGCTGGCTGATGCAGATTGTCATGTTCCTCACCCTCGGCCTGCTGGTCTTCCCCAGCCGCCTGCCGCAGGTGGCCGGGGTGGGGCTGCTGGCCGCCGCCGGGCTGATTTTCATCGCCCGCCCGCTGGGGGTCTTCATCGCCCTGCTGGCCGCCCGCATGGGCTGGCGCGAAAAGCTGTTCATCTCCTGGGTTGGGCTGCGCGGGGCGGTGCCGATTGTGCTGGCCACCTTCCCGCTGCTGGCCGGTCTGCCGAATGCCGACCAGATATTCAACATTGTGTTCTTTGTGGTGCTGGCTTCCGTGCTTCTGCAGGGCAACACCCTGGCCGGCGCCGCCCGGCTGCTCGGTCTGGCTGCCAAACCGCCGCGCCAGCGCGCCTTTCCGATTGGGTATGTACCGATGGAAGGCGTGAAAGGCCGTATGCGGGAAATGACGCTGGCCGATGACTCACCCGTGGCCGGCCAGAAAATTGTGGACCTGCACCTGCCGGATGATTTTCTCGTCATCCTCGTGGCGCGTGAGCAGGAGTTCATCATCCCCAGTGGTGGGCTCGAAATTCAACCCGGCGATGTCTGGCTGGTGCTCTCTGAACCCGAGTCGTTTGAACGCGTGCTGGCCCAGACTGGCGCCACCGCCCGTCAGGATTAGAACAAAAGTTCCGCAACCCTTGCAACCCATTCCAAGTTGTGATATAGTCTGCGCCGCAGCGCGGACAGGTCTTTATCTGTGTCCTCGCTGTAAAACTTTTTTATACAGGCGGGAAGCCGCTTTGCCCTCCAGCGGGAGGGCAGACACCCGCTTAGAGGAGTAACAATGGCCCCCGAATTTCTCACCCCGGAGGGGTACAAAAAATTGCAGAGTGAGCTCGACCACCTGCGGGATGTGCGCCGCAAGGAAGTCGCCCAGCGCCTGCACGAAGCCGCCGAGAGCAGTCTGGGCGAGTTTGTGGAAGACCCGGAATTTGAAGCCGCCAAGAACGAGCAGTCCTTCGTGGAAGGCCGCATCCGTGAGCTGGAGATTCTGCTGGCCAATGCCCAGGTCATCACCAAGAGCCGCAAGAAGGCCGAAGCGGTGGACATCGGCGTCACCGTGACCATCCGCGAAGGCCGCCGCAAGCCGGAAGAGTATTACATCGTCGGCGCGCCGGAAGCCAACCCGCGCGACGGCAAAATTTCGCACGAGTCGCCCCTGGGCAAAGCCCTGATGGGTAAAAAGGTCGGCGATAACGTCGAAGTCAAAGCGCCCAATGGGGCCTTCACCGTCAAAGTGGTTGAAATCAAGTAATTCGCTGGTCTGACATCCCCCATCCCGCGCTGACGCCAGCGCGGGATTTTTGTTGCCCGAGCAGTGCAGGCTTGCCTGTATAATCGTTTTCAGGAGCGCCCATGACTGACCCCAATCGCCGTACCAACCCGCTGGAACAGGCCCGCCTCGAAAAACTGGAACGCCTGCGCGCCCGCGGGGTTGAGCCGTACCCCACCCAGGCCGAGCGCAGTCACACCAGCCGCGCCGCCATTGCCGCCTTTGAAGCCAGCGAAGGCCAGGCCGAAGCCGCGCCGCTGCGCGCCACCCTTGTTGGCCGCATCCGCAGCACGCGCCTGATGGGCAAACTGGTCTTCGCCCACATCGAAGACGGCGAAGGCCGCATCCAGTTATTTCTGCGCAGCAATGACGTGGGCGATGAAGCCCTTGACTTCTTCAAGAAGGATTTTGACCTGGGCGACTTTATCCAGGCCAGCGGCGAACTCTTCCGCACCAAGACCGGCGAGGTCAGCCTGAAGGTGGAGACCTTCCGCATGCTGGCCAAGGCCATCACGCCCCTGCCCGCTGCCAAGGACGAAGAGGTGGATGGCGAGATTGTGCGCCATGCCGCCCTGACCGACCCTGAAACCCGCTACCGGCAGCGCTACGCCGACCTGGCCGTCAACCCGCACGTCCGTGAGGTCTTCCGGGCGCGCGCCGCCACCGTGCGCGCCCTGCGCCAGTTCCTGGATGAGCGCGGCTTTCTCGAAGTCGAAACCCCCATCCTGCAACCCATCTACGGCGGGGCGGCGGCGCGCCCGTTTGTCACCCATCACAACCAGTTGCACCAGGACCTTTACCTGCGCATTTCGTTTGAGCTGTACCTCAAGCGCCTGCTGGTCGGCGGGCTGGAGCGCGTCTATGAAATCGGGCGTGACTTCCGCAACGAAGGCGTGGACCGCACCCACAACCCCGAGTTCACCCAGTTGGAATTCTACATCGCCTATGCCGACTACCATGACGTGATGGCCCTCACCGAGCAGATGGTGGCTTACGCCGCCCAGCAGGTGCTCGGCACGACCCAGATTACCTACCAGGGCCAGGCGATTGAACTCGCCCCGCCCTGGGTGCGTATGGACCTCAAAGACGGCCTGCAGGAACTGGCCGGCATAGACCTGAATGCCCACCCGGATGCCGCCAGCCTGGCCGCCGCCATGAAAGCCAAAGGCTACCCCGCCGACCCCAAAGCCCCGCGCGGCAAACTGATTGACGCCCTGATTGGCGATGTGCTCCAACCCACCTTCCAGCAGCCCACCTTCCTCTACAACTACCCGCGCGACATCTCGCCCCTCGCCAAGAACGTCCCCGGCGACCCGGCCACCGTCGAGCGTTTTGAATTCTTCATCGCCAGCATGGAAATGGGCAACGCCTTCACCGAATTGAACGACCCGCTGGAGCAGGAGCAGCGCTTTCTGGAAATGGGGCGCGCCTACGACGCCGACAAGGACGAAGACTACCAGCCGCTGGACGAGGACTACCTGCGCGCCATGCGCTACGGCATGCCGCCCAACGGCGGCTTTGGCTTGGGCGTGGACCGTCTCACGATGCTGCTCACTGACCAGCCCAACATCCGCGAGGTCATGCTCTTCCCCCACCTGCGCAGCCGGGAGGATGAATGAGTACCTGGAAAGACACCGAACCCCTGCCGCATTCTGCCCTGTGGGATGACTTAAGCCGCCTGATTAACGCCCTGCCCGAAGCCGACCGGGTTCGCTATCATGAAAACGCCATGCAGTTCACCCACGACCTCAACAGCACCCTGGCGTTGATTACCAATGCCCAGGATTTGCTGCGCCGCGATATTGAAAAGAACCCCGACCTGCTGCCCCTGCTCGGCCTGGTGGAAATCATTGCCACCGGCGCCCGCCGGGCGCGCCGCCATGTCACCGATATGGCCGTGCATTTTGGGGATGAGATTGACCCGGAGCAGGCGTAGGAAAGTGAGCTCGCGTGAACCTGCGCAGCCTGCTTAATTTCAGACACTGGCGCATCAGCGTAAAACTGCTGGCCACCCTGCTGGTCCTCTCGTGGCTGCCGGTCGCGGTGGTCACTGTTAATTACCTGCGCGCCCAGTCCCAGGCCAGCCAGACCGCCGTCGGCCAGCACATCCTCGACCTCGGTACCGCCGCCGCCAGTGAAATTCAAACTGCCACCGGGCAGGTCATCAACCAGTCGCATCAGGCCCTGGCAGAACTGGCTGCTGCTTCGGCTCTGGTGGATTTCCTGGCCGACCCGCCTGCTGACCCGGATGCCTACTTCAGCGCCCAGACCGAGATTAACCGGCGGCTGGCGCAAACCCTGGACGCCCAGCCGGACTTTACCCGCGTCACCCTCTATGACCGCGAGGGAATTGCCCTCGCCAGTTCAGACGCCCGTATCTTTGGCTTTGACGCCTCCAGCCGTGAAGATGTGCAGAGCGCCCTGGCCGGCCTGCCGATTACGGCGCGCCTCAAACTGGGCGGCGCCGATGGCCAGCCCGGGTTGTTCGTCTCACGCCCCGTCCTGGCCGAAGGCCAGGTGGTGGGCGCGGTCTCGGCCCGTCTGCGGATTGATTTTATCTACGCTGAAATTGAGCGCATCATTGCCGCCAGCCCCGAACCGGATGCCGCCGCCCTGTATGCCCGCTCGTCCCGCATTCTGCTGGTTAACCCCGAGGGCGTGGTACTCGGCCATCATGGGGCGGATACTGGCTGGCTCTACCGTTCGCTGGGCGCGCTGGATGAAACCGCCCAGGCCGAAGTGGCCGCCGAAAACGTGCTGGGGCGCGCCTGCCCCGCTGGCCAGGCCGGCTGCACATTGGATGAAATGCGCCCGCGCCTGCCCGCCCCGTTGCCCGCCCTGCAACCGGTGGGCGATGCCCTGCGCGCCGCTGCCCAAATTGGCGCCCACGGCAGCCTGCGCTACTGCCGCCTGCCAGACCCGGCCGCCCTGCCCGAAGCTGATTGCCAGAACGCCGAGTGGGTGCGGGCGGTCTTTGAACCGATTCGCGGTCCGCTGCGCAACAATGTCCTCTTCTTTGTGCTGGTGGATGTGCAGGAAGCCCCGTTCCTGGAGCCGGCCCGGCGCACCATGAATACCAGCATCGGCCTGGCGTTGCTGTTCAGCCTGCTGGTGGTGCTGGCGTCCTTCCTGCTGGCCGAGGTCATCGCCCGGCCGGTGCGCGCCCTGGCCGAGGTTGCGCTGGAAGTGGAACACGGCCAGCCGATTGCCCCCGAGCGCATGCATGACCTTTCCGCCAATGCGGATGAACTCGGCCACCTGGCGCGCGTCTTCAGCCACATGATTGCCGTGGTGCAGCAGCGCGAACGCGAGTTACTCAAGACCGTTGAACGGCTCAAAGTGGAGATTGACCAGGCTCGCCGCCAAAAAGACGTGGACGAAGTCGCCCAGAGCGAATTCTTCCAGAAATTACGCGCCCGCAAGCAGGAACAAACCCGCCCGCGGCCCGAACCGCCGGAAGAAGAATAGCCGCGCCATTACTTGCTCTCATTTTGTCATCCCGCGCGCAGCGCATGCCCAAAACATAGGCGAAGCGAGATATTCCATGCAAACATGCTCTCGTAGGAGCGCAGCATGCTGCGCCCCTACCCTGTTTACGCAGTAGCGCACCGGAAAACAACCCAAACGCCCGCCCTTACTTGCTGTAAATGCCCTTGGCCCGCACCACCAGCTTCTGGATTTCATCCAGTTGGGCCTGCGGCAACTGCACATCTTCCAGTTTCAGCACCGGCTCACCCGGCTCGCTGCCCGCCTGCGTTTCGAGGTCCTGCTTCAGGGTCTCGATTTTTGTTTCCAGCTCGGCGGTTACTTCCTCGCCCCGCGCCAGCGTATCATCCAGTTGCTTCTGCGTTTCCACCACCTTCTGCACCGCCAGCGCCGCCGTTAAGCGGTCCTGCATGGATTTGAAGACCGAAATCCCCGCCGACCCGGCAATCAGAGACAGGCTCACCAGCGCCGTCAGGTTCTCCGGTTCCAGCAGCCACGCCACGCCCACCGCCGCCAGCCCGCCGATGAGGATGCGCCCCCAGATGCCCAGGTCGTACAGATAGAGTTGAATCGCCAGGGGTGAGTCGCTGGCGGGCAGGCTCTCGGCGGCGGTGCTTTTGTGCGGTAACTCAATATTGCCCTGCAGGATGATGAGTTCATACACCAGCCCACCCAGCGCGCCGCACACCACCGTCACCAGCAGCGTCAGCCAGAAGTTTGAGTCGCCCAGCCCGGCCACAATCGCGGCCGTGTTCGGGCCGCCGCCCGCTGGCAGGTTGGCGGGGGCCGGGGTGGCGGTGGCTGCCGCGTCGTCCTCCTCGGCCGGGGCCAGGTCGCCATCCAGCGGCTCACCGCCAGCGGCATCGTCCGGCAGGTCGCCTTCGGGGGCTTCCGGGCCGGTGTCCTGCGCCGCGGCAAACCCGATGGGTTGGATGGTAATCACAGCCATTAAAACGAGGGTAATCACCAGCGCGCGTTTCATGACGGCCTCCTTGGTGCGTCTGCACTTGCGCCAGAATCAATTCATGGCCCCCTCTCTATTGTATGACTTTGCGAGGCGCGATTCAAGCCGCCATATGGCGCGAAAGGAGAATTGACTTAATTGGATTGCGCTTGGCAGGCCGGGCACAGGCCAGAGAGCATCAGATGGTCGCCGGTTAATCGGAAGCCGGTTTCGTGTTCAAGCTGGGCGAAGGCTCGCGCCGCCGCCTCGGCATCCAGCTCGCTTTCCGCCCCGCAGGCCACGCAGCGCAAGTGGTGATGCGGCGCTTCCTGTACGATTTCATACAGCGTTTCCTGCCCGTTTTCGCCCGGGGCGGTCAGCGCCAGCCCGGCCCGTACCAGCGTATCCAGCGCCCGGTAGACCGTGGCGCGGTCAATCGGGTAATCCGTCGCCCGCACCAGCGCCAGCACTTGACGGGCGGGCACATGCCCCCCTGCCCGGCACAGCGCATCCAGCACCGCCACCCGCTGGGGGGTCGCCCGGTAACCGTGGGCGTGCAATTGGTCGAGATAATTCAGGCGGTCATGAGTCATGGGGTTTGCGATTTGTCGCAGGAAGCACGGATGGGGATAGACTTCATTATACTGGCGGCATGCCCGGAAAAATGAAAAGCCCACGAAAAATCAAACTGGCCGAAAGCCAGCCCATCAAACCTGTCACGCATCATCCACACCCGCATGACCACGGCCATCATCACCCGCATGACCATGACCACGGCCATGGCCATTCACATGGCGACGGCCTGTGGCACACGATTGCCTCGGCCCTGCACCTGCCCGGCTATGCCCACACCCATGACCGCCCGGCCCAGTCGGATGCGCTCTTCACCCATGCGCTGGGGATTCGCACGCTGTATTGGGCGCTGGCGTTATTGGGCTTAACTACTATCCTGCAAATATTCATCTACCTCGCCAGCCGCAGCGTGGCCCTGCTGGCCGATACCGTGCATAATCTCGGCGACGCGCTTAATTCCATCCCCCTGCTGCTGGCCTTTTACCTCGGGCGGCGGCTGGCCAACCGGCGCTACACCTACGGCTATGGCCGCGCCGAAGATGTCGCCGGGCTGTTTATCGTGGCTTCGATTGCCTTCAGCGCCGGTTATATCCTGTGGGAAGCCTTCCAGAAATTGCTCAACCCGCTGCCCATCGCCAATGGCGGCTGGGTGGCGCTGGCCGCTGTGGTCGGCTTCCTCGGCAATGAAGCCGTCGCTATCCTGCAAATCTCGGTTGGGCGGCGCATCGGCTCGGAAGCCATGATTACCGATGGCCGCCACGCCCGCATTGACGGGCTGACTTCACTGGCCGTACTGCCGGCGGTGGCGGGCAGCGCCCTCGGCTTCCCGATTCTGGACCCCATCTTTGGGCTGGTGATTGGCATCTCGATTCTCTTTATCACCCGCGATGCCATTAAGGCAATGTGGTATCGCCTGATGGATGCGGTGGACCCGGCCCTGACCGAGCGCGTCGCGGACACGCTGGCGGCCCACCCGCAGGTGGCTGCCGTCCCCGCCCTGCGCTTACGCTGGGTGGGGCACAGCCTGTGGATTGAAGGGCAGGTGGTGTTCAAGACCAACGGCTCGGTTCGTGAAGCCGAAGCCTGGCTGGCGGATTTGAAACACCAGCTCTCCCACGCCGTCCCCAATCTGGGCGAAGTGACGCTTGCGGCCGGGTCGCAAACGCAGGTATAATCTCCAGAGTTAAATCATTCGCCCAACACGAAGCCAAGTACGTTCGCAGCCTTTCAGAGAGCCGCCGGTCGGTGCGAGGCGGCAGGCCAGGAACGGAAATCCACTTCGTCGCCAGAATTTTTCTGGCCGGGCGCCGGTGAAAGGCGTAAGCCCCAAGCCGGCCGGGTGCGCCCGCTAACGCGCAGCAGAGGCCGCAGCATGCGGCAAAAGCAGGTGGCACCACGAGCGCTCCCCTCGTCCTGCACGACTGGGGGGCGTATTCTATTAAGGGCCAGAATGGCCCCAATTCGGAGGTGCAGCATGATAGACATTGACCTGATTCGCGAAAACCCGGAGGTCGTGCGGGCCGGCCTGCGCAAGCGCGGCATGGACCCCGGCCCGGTGGATGAAGCCGTCCGGCTGGATGCGCAATGGCGCGCCAGCCTGGTGGAGGTCGAAACCCTCAAGGCCGAGCGCAACAAAGGCTCCAAAGAGGTCGGCCAGACCAAAGACCCGGCCGAACGCCAGCAGAAAATTGACGCCATGAAACTCATCGGCGACCAGATTACCGCCCTCGAAGCCACCGTGCGCCAGCATGAAGACGCCCTGAATGCGGTCATGGCCGTCATCCCCAACATCCCCCAGGAACGCGTCCCCGAAGGCACGCGTGAAGAGGACAACATTGAAATCCGCCGCTGGGGCGACCACCCGAAATTCGACTTTGAGCCCAAACCCCACTGGGACCTCGGTCCCGAGTTGGGCATCATCGACTTTGAACGCGGGGCGAAAATCTCCGGCTCGCGCTTCTACGTTTTAAGCGGGGCCGGGGCGCGCCTCCAGCGCGCCATCATCGCCTGGTTCCTCGACCTGCACGCCCGCCAGGGCTACACCGAGCATTACACCCCCTTCGTCGTCAAAGAAGAAACCGTGTACGCCGCCGGGCAGTTGCCCAAGTTCCGCGACAACCTCTACAAAGACCACGAGGAAGACCTCTACCTGCTGCCGACTTCGGAAGTCTCGCTCACCGGCCTGCACATGGATGAAATTCTGGACGAAAGCCAGTTGCCGCTCTACTACACCGCCTACTCGCCCTGCTTCCGGCGCGAGAAAATGAGCGCCGGGCGGGATGTGCGCGGTATCAAGCGCGGCCACCAGTTCGACAAAGTCGAGATGTACAAGTACTGCACCCCGGAAACCTCGGACGAGGAACTGGAAAAGATGGTCGTGGATGCCGAAGAGACCTGCAAGGGGCTCAATCTGCCCTACCGCGTCCTGCTTAAATGCGCCGGCGACACCAGCGAAGCCGCCACCGTCTCCTATGACATTGAAATCTGGGGCGCGGGGGTCAACGAGTGGCTGGAAGTGTCCTCCATCTCCAACGTCGGCGACTACCAGGCGCGGCGGGCGCGCATTCGCTACCGGCCAGCGGGCGGCGGCGGGGTGCGCTTCCCGCACACGCTCAACGGCTCCGGCCTCGGCATGCCGCGCGTCCTGCTGGCGGTGCTGGAAAATAACCAGCGCGCCGATGGCAGCGTGGTCATCCCCGAAGTCCTGCACCCCTGGATGGGCGGCCTGACGGTCATCGAAAAGAAATAACCCCGCGCGCTACCCTGGAGGATTGCCGATGTCCCCGCTCACCCGCCGCCTGACGTTTCTTCTGGCCGGTCTGTATGCCGCTCTGGGGCTGTGGCTCTACCTCGCCCCCGAAACCCTGTCCAACGCCTTCGCCTGGAAAGTATCGCCCTTTCAGGCCATGACCATCGGCGGCTGGTGCCTCGGCAATGCCTGGTTTGCGTTCCTGTGCGCCCGCCGCTGGCATTGGCCGCAGGTACACCCCTCGCTGCTCTACCTCTGGCTGTTCGGGGTCTTGCAGACCCTGGTGCTGGTCGCCTTCCGGGCGCGGCTGCTGCTGGAAGCCCCCGCGGCCTGGCTCTATCTGGTCGTACTGGCCCTCAACCTGTTGCTGGCGCTGTGGGGCGTTGGCTGGTGGTGGCGTACCCGCCCGGCTTTGCCCGCCGAGGGCCAGCTCACCTTCCCGCTGGTCCGTCAGCTGGCGCTGGTTTTCGCGGTCTTCGTGGGCTTTCTGGGGCTGTACGGCTTGTTCGCGCCGTTAGGGTCGCTGGGCACCAATGGCGGCATCTTCCCGGAGGTAATGGGCGCGTTCACCCTGCGGGCCTTTGGCGCCTTCTACCTGGCGCTGGCCGTCAGTGCCGTCCCCGTGTGGCGGGCGGCTGGCATGCGCCCACTCCTGTTCCATGCGCTCGCCGGCCTCGGCCTGATTGTGACCGTCAGTATCCCGTTCATTGCGTATTGGAACCTGTTTGATTTTGCCCGACAACCCGGTCAGTGGGCCTATGTGCTGGTGTATGCCATCGTTGGGGCGGTGCTGGCGGCTGTGCTGGTGCGCCACCGTCAGCCCGGCGCGGCCTGATTCCCCATACTTTCTATGACCCCATTCCGGCCCAATCCGTACTAAAATGGCGGCTATGGAAATTGACTGGCAAGCCTTCCTCTACGGCGCAATTAATACGATCACCTTCCTGGTCATGGTCATCAGCCTGTTCGGGCTGATTGTGCCGATCTTCCCCGGAGGCGTGTTCATCTGGCTGGCGGCGCTGGTGTATGGCATCGCTACCGGTTGGGGCACTCTTGGCGGCTGGCTGTTCTTCTTCATCACCCTGTTGATGATTGCCTCGGCCCTCGCCGATAACGTCTTTATGGCGACCAAGGGCCGCCAGGCCGGGGCCTCGTGGGGCAACCTGCTGCTGGCGGCGCTGGCGGCGCTCATTGGCGGCATTTTCCTCACCCCCATCGGCGGGCTGGCGGCCGGCGTGCTGGCCCTCTTCCTGCTTGAAACCCGCCGGCTGCAAGGCGATAAGCAGCAGGCCTGGGGCGTGGTTAAGGCCCTCATGCAGGGCTTCCTGCTGGCCTTCATCGTGCGCTTTGGGTTGGGCGTGGTCAAAATCGGGCTGTGGGCCATCTGGGCCGCCAGCCTTTCCTGACCTTCACTCCTCACCTTTGTCACTCCGAGCGTAGCGAGGAGTCCCGGCCTTGCCACGCGATTCACCCCCCCTCACTGGAAAACACCTACCCGATTTTCTCCGACACGCGAAACCATTTCCTGCGAATAAAAAACGGGCGGCCAACAGGCCGCCCGTCCTTTACTTTATGACCAGTCAGACTACTGGAACAGCATCGAAATCAGGCCGAGGCCGTTGCCAAAGGCCACAATCAGCCCGGCAAACACCACCGAAACCATCGACATCAGTTTGATGAGGATGTTGAGCGACGGCCCGGAGGTGTCCTTGAACGGGTCGCCCACCGTATCGCCCACCACCGCCGCCTTGTGGGCGTGCGAGCCTTTGCCGCCGTGCGCCCCGGCTTCGATGTATTTCTTGGCGTTATCCCATGCCCCGCCTGCATTGGACATCATAATCGCCATCGCAAAGCCGGCCGCCAGGCCGCCGGCCAGCAGGCCCAGAACGCCGCCCACCCCGAACAGCACGCCAATCAGCACCGGCACCACAATCGCCAGCAGCGCCGGAGCGACCATTTCTTTCTGGGCGCTCTTGGTGCTGATTTCCACGCAGCGGGCATAATCCGGCTTGGCCGTGCCTTCCAGAATGCCCGGGATCTCGCGGAACTGGCGGCGCACTTCCTCCACCATCCCGCCCGCCGCCCGCCCGACGGCGCTCATCGTCATCGCCGAGAAGTAAAAGGCCGTGCCCACCCCTGCAAACAGACCCACCAGCACCGAGGGGTTAAGCAGGGTCACATGGTAGTAGTTCATGAAATCCACCACGCTCAACTGCGCCACCGGCACGGCCACGCCGTCAATTACCAGTTCGGCCACGCCGCGCAGTTCGCTCAACGCCAGCCGGATTTCTTCGAGGTAGGCCGCCAGCAGCGCCATGGAGGTCAGGGCTGCCGAGCCAATCGCGAAGCCCTTGCCAATCGCCGCCGTGGTGTTGCCGACCGCGTCCAGTTCATCGGTGCGGGCGCGCACGCTTTTGTCCAGCCCGGCCATTTCGGCGTTGCCGCCGGCATTGTCGGCAATCGGGCCGTAGGCATCCGTTGCCAGCGTGAAGCCCAGGGTGGAGAGCATGCTCACCGCCGCCAGCCCCACGCCATACAGACCCAGCAGGGTGCTGTTCGCGCCGCCCGCCAGGAAGAAGCTGGCGGTAATGCCCGCCACCACCGCCAGAATCGGCAGGCCGGTGGACTTCATGCCCAGCGCCAGGCCTTCAATCATCGCCGTAGCGGTGCTGATGGCGGCCTGCTCGGCGATGCGGCGGGTGGGGGCAAAGGCGTGCGAGGTGTAGTACTCGGTGGCCTTGCCCACCGCAATCCCCACCAGCAGGCCCACAATCACCACCGCCCACAGGCCGAGCCAGTTCGGGATTTGCAGATAGTAGAAAATCGGCGCCGCCAGAATGGCGATGCCCAGCGAGCTGATGTACAGGCCGCGGCTCAAGGCGTTAATCAGGTCATTTTGCGAAGCATCCTCGCTGGAATGCACCAGATACACCGCCAGAATGGAGAGCAGGATACCGATGGCGGAAAGCACAATCGGGGCGGTGATGAAGATCAGGCCCATCTCAATCGGCGTGCGCCCCCCCAGGAACTCCGGCCCGGCCAGCGACACCGCCGCCACGCCCAGCGCCGAAGTTGCCAGAATCGAACCGGCATACGACTCGTACAGGTCGGCGCCCATGCCGGCCACATCGCCGACATTGTCGCCCACGTTATCGGCAATTGTGGCCGGGTTGCGCGGGTCATCTTCGGGGATGTTGGCTTCGGTTTTGCCCACCAGGTCGGCGCCCACATCGGCGGCCTTGGTATAGATGCCGCCGCCCACCCGGGCAAACAGCGCCTGGGTCGAAGCGCCCATGCCAAACGAAAGCATGATGGCGGTGATTTTCGGCAGCGGGTTATCCACCAGGCTGATGAAGTTCTCCGGGAAAACAATCGGGAACACGTTGTACAGCAGCAGGAACCACAGGGTGATGTCCAGCAGGGCGAAACCCACCACCACCAGGCCCATGACCGCGCCGGCTCGCAGGGCCACCTGCAAGCCGCCGTTCAGGCTCTGGCTGGCGGCCTGGGCCGCCCGCGCCGAGGCGTTGGTGGCGGTCTTCATGCCGATAAAACCGCAGATGCCGGAGAACAGGCCGCCGGTCAGGAAGGCGTACGGCACAATCGAGTTCTGCAGTTTGAAGAATGACAGCAAGAGAAAGATGGCAAACAACGCCACAAACACAATCGCCACCACTTTGTACTGGCTGCGCAGGTAGGCCATCGCCCCTTCGCGCACCGCCTGGGCGATTTCCTGCATGCGTTCATTGCCTTCGCTGTGGGCCATCAGGTTGCGGTAGAAATAGGCCGCAACGCCCAGCGCAATCACCGCCGTAATCGGCCCCAGCCACCAGACCAGCGGCACCGGCAGCCGCCCGCCGCTTGCCAGCGCTTCCAGAATATTCGTCTCCATCAGTTAACTCCTTCTACGAGTATGGGGATTAAAAATGGCAGCCCTTCAAAATCGAAGCGACTGTCATTCCAGTGGGCTGGGCCGCAGGCGTAAACTTCTTTACGGCTCACCCAAATGCAATCTTTTTCACAAGCGAGATTATTTTACAGGCCAGCGCGGTTTGTGTCAATAACCCGTAGCCGGACGAAGTGTTGAAGCTGGTGGTCATCCGAAACTTCTTGACATCGCAGCGGGCTGAAGCCCGCTGTCTGACCTACTGCC
>CAZEQN010000036.1:0-15395 GCA_964514335.1 uncultured Anaerolineaceae bacterium | reverse complement strand
CTGGCTGGCGGTGTGGGTGCTGGCGGCGGTCTATGTACTGTTCTCGCTCAAGGTCGCCAACCAGTGGGAGAAAGCCGTCGTGCTGCGGTTTGGTAAGTTCCACGGCTTGAAAGGCCCGGGCGTCTTCTGGCTCATCCCGATTGTGGATGTGGCCACCGAATGGATTGACCACCGCGTGATGGTCTCGCCCTTCAGCGCCGAGAAAACCCTCACCAAAGACACGGTGCCGGTGGATGTGGATGCGGTCCTGTTCTGGGTGGTGTGGGATGCCGAAAAGGCCGCCCTGGAAGTGGAGAACTACCGCACGGCCATCACCTGGGCTTCGCAAACTGCCCTGCGCGAAGTGATTGGTTCGCTGATGCTGGCGGATGTACTGGCCGGGCGGGCCAAGATGGATGCCGACCTGCAAAAAATCATTGATGAGCGCACCACCCCCTGGGGCGTGAGTGTACAGTCGGTGGAAATCCGGGATATCGTCATCCCCAAGGACCTGGAAGATGCCATGTCGCGCCAGGCCCAGGCCGAGCGCGAACGCCAGGCGCGCGTCATTTTGGGCGAATCCGAAGAGCAGATTGCGCATTCGTTTGCGACTGCCTCGGAGGCCTATGCCAACAATCCGACCGCCCTGCACCTGCGGGCGATGAACATGCTCTTTGAAGGCCTGAAGGAAAAAGGCGCATTGGTGATTGTGCCCTCCAGCGCAGTGGACACGATGAACCTGGGCGGCTTGAGCGGTATGGTGGCGCTGGCCCAGAACCAAAAGCCGGAAGAGAAAACCGGATAGTTAATCAAGGTGGACGGGCTTGTCCGGCCCGTCTACTCCAAAGGAACGAACAATGCCGATGATGCATGTGGCCGCCCACCAGGCGGCGGAAAAAGCCCGGCGAGAGGAAGAAACGATGACCGCTTACACCCCCCAGGATGTATCGGAAGAATGGGAATTCAAAATCCTGCGCTCGGCGGGCGGCGCGTTCCGCAACCCGGCGGCCCAGGCGCGGGCGGAAACCGAAGAAGCGCTGGCGGGCTGGGCGCTGCTGGAAAAATTCGACAATGACCGCCTGCGCTTCAAGCGCCCGGTCAGCGCCCGCCGCAAAGACGGCATGCTGCCGCCCGGTGTAGACCCCTACCGCACCACCTATGGCATGAGCGAAGGCGCGCTGGCCTTCTGGGTGATTGGCGGGTTGCTCGTTCTGGGGTTGCTGCTGGGGTGGGTGGGCAGCCTGTTCTAAACGGCTTATTGGGGCGGCATGTTTCACGTGAAACACAATTTGACCGCAGTACAATGAGGTTGGCATGTTTCATGTGAAACTTGGAAAGAATAGAGGTGGTGGATGAAGTTTTTACGCATTGTAAGCACGCTGGTGGCGCTGCTCCTGCTGGGGGGTGGACTGTGGTTTTTGGCGAGCAACCCGCATGCCATCCCGCCGTTTCTCAATGGCGCGCTGATGATTGCCATGCCGCTGGCGCTGGGCATCTGGATTGCGCGGCGCTGGCGGCAGGAATGGCGGCTGTTCGGCATCGGTGCCCTGACGTTTGTGGTGGCCCAGGTGTTGCACATTCCGTTCAATGTCTTTTTGCTCAATCCGCTCCTGGAGCGGCTGGGGCTGACGCCCGAGCCGGGCAGTTGGGGGCTGGTGTGGATGGCAGTGGCGCTGGGTCTGTCTTCTGGCCTGTTTGAGGAAATCGCCCGCTGGATTATGCTGCGCCGTTTTCTGCCGGAAGCCCGCAGCTGGGCCGAGGGGTTGATGGTGGGCGCCGGGCATGGCGGTATCGAGGCCATGATTCTGGGGGCGCTGGTGCTGTACGTCTTCCTGCAGATGATTGTGCTGCACGGCAGCAGCCCGGAGGTTATGGCCGCCCTGGTGGGGGCTGATAACCTCACCCAGGTGCAGGAATCCATGGCCGTTTATTGGGGCCAGCCCTGGTACAACCAGTTGCTCGGCGCGCTGGAGCGGGTGAGCGCCCTGGTGTTTCATTTGAGCGCCGGCTTGCTGGTGATGCAGGCGGTGGTGAGCGGTCGCAGCCGCTGGTTGTGGGCCGCCGTGGCCTGGCATGCGGTATTGAACGGCCTGACGCTCTTTGTCAGCCAGACCTATAATATTTATGTGGCCGAGGCGTTGCTGCTGGGGCTGGCGGTGGTGAGCCTGGGCATCATCCTGTGGTTGAAGCGGGTTTTGCCGTTGCTGCCTGCCCCGCCGGAAGTGATGGCCGCTCCGGCGCTGGAACCGCTGGCGCCCGCCCGGCCGAAGAGAGAACAGATTGAGGACAGCCGTTATGACTGAACATGCGATTGTGGTAGAAAACCTGACCAAGCGTTTTGGTAAAGGGGAGCGGGCCGTGTTGGCGGTGGACAACCTCTCGCTGGACGTGCGGGCGGGCGAAGTCTTTGGCCTGCTCGGCCCCAATGGGGCTGGCAAAACCACCACCATCCGCATGTTGAGCGCCCTGATTGCGCCCACCAGCGGGCGGGCGGTGGTGGTGGGTCACGAACTGGGCGTCGCGGATATGGACGTGCGCCGTAAAGTCGGCATCCTGACCGAGACGCCGGGCATGTACGACCAGTTGAGCGCCGAGCGCAACCTGGCCTTCTTTGCCGCCCTGTACGATGTGGCCGACATTCCCGGGCAGGTAGAGAAATACCTGCGCATGCTGGGGTTGTGGGCGCGGCGTGATGACGAAGTGGGCGAATTCTCCAAGGGGATGCGCCAGAAACTGGCGATTGCGCGGGCGTTGCTGCACGAGCCGCCGGTACTCTATCTGGATGAGCCGACCTCCGGGTTGGACCCCGAGGCCGCCCGTCTGGTGCGCGAATTCATCGCTGAATTGCGCCAGCAGGGGCGCACGATTATTATGTGTACTCACAATCTGGATGAAGCCGACCGGCTGTGCGACCGGGTGGGCGTGTTCAAGGCGCGCCTGCTGGCACTGGATACCCCTGCCAACCTTCGTGGCCAGCTCTTTGGCCGGATGGTGGTCTTTCACCTGGCGCAGGCCGAGCCGCGGCTCTTAGAAGTTATGACGGGCCTGGATTTTGTGCAAAAAGCCGAGCTGATTGACCAGAAGCTGGTCGTGACGCTGGATGACCCCGAGGCCAACAACCCGGCCATTATCCGGCGGCTGGTGGAGGCCGGAGCTGAATTGCGATTTGTGGGCGAGGTGCGCCGCAGTCTGGAAGATGTCTACCTGCACCTGATGGACAAGGAAGAAGGCAACCATGGATAAAGTCTGGGTGATGGTTCGTAAAGAGTGGGCGGAAGTATTCAAGAACCGCTTTGTGTTCTTCTCGGTGGCGTTCATGCCGCTGCTGTTCATTGCCATCCCGCTGGGGGTGCTGTACAGCATGCGCGGCGCCAGCCCGGAGCAGGCTCTGGGTCTTTCGGAAATCCCGCCGGAGTTTATGGCCTTGTGTGGCGACCTGGCCGGGGCCGATTGCGCCCAGTTCTTTCTGGTCAGCCAGTTCCTGATGCTTTTTCTGCTGATGCCGGTCATCATCCCGGTAACGATTGCCTCCTACAGTATTGTGGGCGAGAAGCGCACTCGCACGCTGGAGCCGCTGCTGGCGGCGCCCATCAGCACCCTGCAATTGCTGGCGGGCAAAGCCCTGGGGGCGGCCCTGCCGGCGGTTTTTGTAACCTGGGGCGCCTACATCGTGTTTGTAATTGGGGCGATCCTGATTACCGGCAGCAGCGTAATCGCCGGCCAACTGCTCAAGCCGCTGTGGCTGCTGGCGATTGCGGTGGTCGGCCCGTTGCTCTCGGTGGCGGCGGTCAGCCTGGCGGTGATGGTGTCTTCCCGCGTCAATGACCCGCGCGTCGCCGAGCAGATTTCGGCATTGGTGATGTTGCCGGTGCTGGGCCTGTTCATGGGCCAGACCTTTGGCCTGATTCAGGTCGATCAGTCGGTGGTGGTGTGGCTGGCGCTGGTGCTGGTGCTGGTGGATGCGGCCCTGCTCACGCTGGCAATTCAATTGTTTCAGCGTGAAACCATTCTGACGCGCTGGAAATAAAGAGACTGGACGATGACGATGAAGAAAAACTTCCTGTGGCTG
Organism: uncultured Anaerolineaceae bacterium; assembly: GCA_964514335.1. GTDB lineage: Bacteria > Chloroflexota > Anaerolineae > Anaerolineales > UBA11579 > SCUK01. Next base: position 11,347 of record CAZEQN010000036.1, on the reverse strand, counting down.
ACGGCGCTGATCCTGCTGCTCGGCATTGTAAGCCCAGCGCTGGCGCAGAGCGAGCAACCCGAGCTGATTCTCAAACTGCGGCGCGATTGGGGCTATGGCGGCTTCAGTGGCGATATTCAGGGCAACTTCAGCGTCACAGTGGAAGGCCCGGCCGACCTGGTATCCGTGCGTTACTACCTGGATGACGACACTCTGCTGGGGGAGTCCGGCGAGTCGCCAGCGTTTCGGGTGGCGTTTGTGACCGATGATTACCCGCCCGGCCAGCACACGCTGGTGGCAGTGGGCGTGCGGACCGACGGCACGGAATTGTGCTCGCAGGAACTGGTGCGCTTGTTTGTAAGCGGCGAGCAGGCTGGCGAAATGATGGCCCAGATTGGCGTGCCGTTGGTGGTGATTGTGGTTGGCCTGCTGGCGATCAGCGCCATCGCCCCGCTGCTGGCCCCCGGCCGCAAAAAAGCCCATCGCCCCGGCGAATACGGCTGGCTGGGTGGCGCGGTGTGCCCCAAGTGCGGCAAGCCCTACCGCTTGAGCGCACTGGGACTGAAGCTCGGGTTCAGCCGGCTGGAGAACTGCCCGCATTGCCGAAAGTGGTCTTTGGTACGCCGGGCCGGGCCGGACGAACTGGCGGCGGCCGAGGCGCGCCTGGCGGCTGAAGACGGCGCGGGCAGCCTGACGCCCGAGCTGGACGCCCAGGAAACCCTGCGCAAACAACTGGACGACACCCGCTACGATTGAGGCTTTTGGGAGTGGCGAATCTCAAAGCGGTGGATTGTCATTGCTTCGGCGGGAAAAACTCGCCTCGCAATGACAGGGCTTTCCTGTCAAAGTTGCGCAATCCTCGTTCTGTTTGGGCCGGAGAAATCCGGCCCTTTTCTTGCGGAGGGTGGTGGAAGGCGACACTCCTGTACTCACAATATCGTGCTGTAAATAATATAATGCAAAATATTGTGCAATAAATAGGGAATAGACAAAAGGCCGCTTTCACGCTACACTAGGAAAATCATGAGCCAGGTACACCCCGCCACCGGTCAATTGGTCGATTCGCTGGTCGAGATGAAGCGCACCCTCGGCCAGTTCGCGCGGCTGGTGGAAATCAGCCTGACCCTCAACTCCACCCTCGACCCCGATCGCCTGCTGAACTTCATCATTGACACCGGCACCGAGATCCTCGAATGCGAGAGCGTCTCGGTGTTGCTCTTTAACGAGAAGACGGGCGAACTGCGCTTTGCGGCTGCCACCGGCTCCGACCCGGAAGAACTGGCGAAAATCCCGGTGCCGCTGGATTCGAGCATCGCCGGGGCGATTTTCCTCTCCGACCGGCCGGAAATCATCAACGAAGCCGAGAACAACCCGCAGCATTTCAGCGAAGTGGGCGAAAAGACCAAGTTCCACACCCGCAATCTGGTGGGCGTGCCGATGAAAATCGGCGAGAAGACCATCGGCGTGCTGGAGGGCGTGAATAAAAAGCTGGGCGATTTCTCCAAAGAGGATGTGGACATCCTTTCGGTCATCGCCTCGCAGGCGGCGGTCGCCATCAACAATGCCCGCCTGATGCAGTCGTTGCAGAGCGCTTTTGATGAACTGGCCCAACTGGACAAGCGCAAGAGCGATTTCATCGCCATCGCCTCGCATGAGTTGCGCATCCCGCTCAACACTGTGCTGGGCTACTCGCAGTTCTTAAGCGAAGATGCCCCGCCGGAGCTGGCGGGCTTTGCCGAGAAACTGAACAAGGCCGCCCTGCAGATGCGCACGCTGGTGGACGACATGACCAACATGAACCTGTTGCAGGCGGGTACGCAGGAGTTCCAGCCTACGCCCCAGCCGGTGCAGCGGATTGTGGCCGAAGCCTACAGCGAAACCCAGGCCCTGGCGCGCGAGAAGGGCCAGGAGTTCAACATCCGCCTGCCGAAAGAGCCGCTGACGGTCAATGCGGATGCCGACAAGCTCAAACGGGTGTTTCTGAACGTCCTGAATAACGCCATTCGCTTTACGCCCAACAACGGCAAAATCAACATCGCCGTAACCACGCACCCGGATGGGGCGCTGACCGCCATTCAGGACGATGGCATCGGCGTCCCGAAAGACCAGTTGCAGCGCATCTTTGAAGACTTCTACCAGGTGGAAGGCCACATGACCCGCACCTACGGGGGCATGGGCCTCGGTCTGGCGATTGCGCGCGGCATCGTGCAGTTGCACGGCGGGCGGGTGTGGGCCGAGAGCGAAGGCCCGGATAAGGGCTCGATTTTCTACGTCCTGCTGCCGCTGGCGGGCAAGAAAGCTACCGGGCAGTTGCTGGCGGGGAATTTGTAGGCCAAACTAAAAGCGAGCGCTGGAGTACAACGCCCGCTTCTACTGATCTTATCTTAACCGGTGGTCCCAGCCTGATACGATTGTACCAAATCTGTATAACCCGCAGAGCCTGAACCGGTATTCTTACGTCAATAACAATCCGGTGAATTTTGTGGACCCATCGGGTCACTGTGGGGCTGCTGCGAACATTAATCCCCTGATAGGCATATTCAATATTTTCAGAGTTATAGATGCCTGTGGGGAGGCATTTGATAGAACTAGGGATTCAATTGACAATGGTGAAACAAGGCCACTTGCACTGCTTGCTCACGTAACGGGCATTACAGATGCATTGATATCTGCAACAAGCAATCTTGAGACGCTAAATGCCGATGTGGCAGCAGTATTTTCGGACGCTCCCCTCGAAGATCGAATTCCAGCAGCAATAAACGTTGGCGTCACCTCTGTTAGTACTGCTGCAACTGTGATAGGAATCTATCAACTTGCTTCTGCGGGAATTCGATCGATTAAAATGTCCAATAGAACCAACATATTGGACGAATTTGGAAATAGCGTAACCAGCGTTTCTGATGACCTGGCCAGCAATCAAAGCCCAAGCTTTGTGGTGACTCGAAACGGTGAAGTAATACCAGTTCCTCGAGGCGCGACAGGGCCGCTTCCAACAAGGAATAATCGAGGTTTCCAGTATTTAGGAGGATCTGGAGGAAACGGGCTTCACCCAAACGTGAGTTCTGTTAGGATAATGGATGGGAATCGATTGTACCCAACTGGCTATGTTGTATATGGAAATGCAGCAGGGCAAACAGTTAGTCCAATTACAGCACAGCCACTCTCCTATGACAACCCATTGGCTCACATTGTCATTAAACTATTTGCGCCAGAATAGGTCTTGAGATGAAACGTGTCGAACTTTTAAGCCTCGAGAAATTAATTTCCAAGAGACTAGGATCCGTTACTTTTGTAATGAATTATCTCCAGTTGATGATCGACGATAGTCGGTTAAACGTAATGACTAACCCTATAATCAGGGAGGTAGGGAAAACAGAAAAGATCTTCCCTTCGAATGAGTTTAAGATCGCGCTGATAGATTTAATTCCCCATGAAGTGACGGCTGTACGCTTTGAAAATAATGAAATCTCGCTCGAATTCGGGCCAGATACGCTATTAATGCTTCCGCTAGTAGGTGCATATCCAGGAAATGAAGCAATTGTTTTTCAATCTTTAACTGATCAAGGAGAATGGTGGGTGTTGCACCAGGAAGAAATGAATAACGACCAAGGCCAGAAAGACCGAGGGGGTTAACTTCATAGTAGTACTTGATGACTTCTGCTCAGAGGGAGGGCTAGAATCTCGGTGCCTTTGCCCTAAAGCTATACCAGAATCCGCCAGCGCCTTGCCTGGGAATAAGGCGTTTTGATATCAGCACCTTAACATCTCTATAGCCTCTCCAATGCAGACTGCGAGGCTAGCAATAAATCCTGAAGTTCCACCAGGATACGCTCCTTGTCATCCTGCTTAAGGCTGGCTTCTTTGAGTTGATCCACCAATGCCATTAGTGGCTGTATCCCGTTCGAGGATTCCAATTTGGGCTCAAGTACATCGCGTGCTCCCGCCCCCAGCCTGCCCTCCACCTTCGCCATCGCAGCAAAGTAATCCTCGGCCACCTGCGAGTCATGTGCGCGGGCGTAAATCATCGTGAAATTCAGCCTGCTCGCCCCGAAAAGTGGTTAAGATAACTGATCTTATCTGGGGATTTATTTACCCCACGCCGCGTTCTTTTTTCCAGCCGTCAAACAATTCTTCCAAAGTATCCAGATAGGCATCCAGCCCGGCCAGGCGGTCTTCCAATGCCGGGCCGGCCAGGCCCAGTTCAGTCATCGCGTCCAGCCAGCGCTGGTGGGGCGGGCTGGCGGGGAGCAGCCCGGCGGCGGCCCCGGCCCAGGTGCGCAGCAGCGGCCATATTGCTTCCTGCGGGTAGCCGCCCTCGGCCAGCGAGAGAATCGCCTGCTGGTAGTACTTGCGCCGCAGGGGGTGCAGGTCCGGCTCGGTCTGGCCGCTGGTGGCGGCTTCGGTGTAGGCGCTTTGCCAGTCCGGCAGCCAGGCGGTTACCTGCGCCGGGGTGAGGTCACGCGCCCCCAGCAGGCCCAGCAGGCCGGCCGCCAGCCCCGGCTGGCCAAGGGCTGCCGCCCGGGCCGGGAACTCCAGCAGCAGGCGGCGGGTGGGCAGGGGCGGGCCGGTCAGGCTGGCGGCGGCGTTGGCGGCCGCTTCCAGCGCCAGCACAAAGCCGCGCGCGCGGGCGGTGTCATCCGTGAGTTGCTGGTTGTAGAACTGGAACCAGGTCTGGCGGGCGGTTTGCAGCAGCGGCTCGGCACGCGCCAGCACATTCTCCGGCTCGTCGTACATGCCGCGGGCGCTGGCCTGGGTGAAATCCAGAAAATGCTGCGGGTCGTACAGGGCTTTGGCGTAGAACACCGCCGGCCCCAGCCAGGAATGCTGGCGCAGGGTGCGGGCGGGCTCGTAGGCGGCGCGCTCGTGGTGCTGGATGTCCAGCGTAACGTCATCCGTCAGGCGCACGATTTCGCGCGGCCCATCCGCCCCGATGTGCACGAAGGTCAGGTCAATATCGGCCGCCCCGCCCAGCAGGGGTTCGCGGCCTTCCAGCAAACTGCCGTGCAGGTAAGCAGCGAGGGTGGATTTATCCGCCCGTGCCCGTTCGGTTACGGTTTCGTTGGCAATTTTCAGCAGTAATTCGCGGGTAATTCGCATCAGGCTAGCCGTTCAGCGGCAGTTCGGGCTGGTGGGGAGCGTTTGCCAGGGCGGCGCGCACGTCCGCTTCAATTTTGTCCAGGTCGGCCGGGTTTTGCACAAAATCCAGGCCATTGGAATTGATAATCAGCACCGGTGGGCCCTGGTAGCCGGGGCCGTAATGGTCGTCATAGGCCTGGTTGAGCCGGGCGATGTAGTCGCTTTCCATGTTGCGCTCGTAGGCCCGGTCGCGCAGGGCAATCCGCTGCATCAGGGTCTCGGTCTCGGCCCGCAGGTACACAATCAGGTCGGGCAGGCGCACCTTCTCGCCCAGGGCTTCATGGACTTTGTAATACATTTCCAACTCGTCGCCCGCCAGGTTAATCTGGGCGAAGAGGGCATCCTTGGCAAAGGTATAGTCGGTGAACAGGTTGCGGCCGGTATCCAGCACCTCGCGCACCGAGCGGCGTTGCTGGTGGTAACGGCTCAACAAAAAGAAAATCTGGGTCTGGAAGGCGTAACGCTGACGGTCGCTGTAGAAATCGGCCAGAAACGGGTTTTCCTCAAAGACTTCCAGTTGCAGGTCGGCTTCAAAGCGCGGCTGGAGCAGACGCGCCAGGCTGGTTTTGCCCACGCCAATGACCCCTTCGACAGCGATATACATGTGTGCGGCGCTCCTGAAAAAAGATGAATTAAGAATACCATAACGGGCGGCGGCGGGCGCGTGCTTCTATGCTAAGATTTGCGCAGGAGGCCGGTATGACCCTTGAAAACATGCAACAGATTGGCGCGCAGGTTCAGCAGCACTTTGCTGCCCAGACCTACCAGCAGGGGCTGGATTACACCACCGCCGCCCTGCTGGACCACCCGGATGAATTCCCGCTGATTAATTACTGGCGGGCCTGTTTTGCCGCCCGCCTGGAGCAGCCGGCCCTTGCCTGCCAGATATTGGAAACCAGCCTGACGGCTGGCACCTGGTACTCCGACCTCATACTGCGCCAGTCGCCCTCGTTTGCGGGCTTGCAGGGCAAGGATGAATTCGAGCGCGTGGCCGCCATCTGCGCCCAGATGCAGGCCGCCGACCCGGCCGCGGCCCTGCCGGCGCTGGTGGTGCGGCCGGAGGCCGCCTGCGCCGATGACGGCCCGGGCTGCCCGCTGGTTTTCTTCTTACACGGCAACATGGATAGCGTGCAGGCCAACCTGCCGCGCTGGAGCCCGCTGGCGCAGCGCGGCTGGCTGGTGGGCCTGCCGCAGTCGGCGCGTGCCATGTGGGCGGGGGCGTATGCCTGGGCCGACTACGAAAGCGCAGCCGCGGAAGTCACCGGCCACTTTGCCAGCCTGGGGCGGCAGTACAACGTGGACCCGACCCAGATTCTACTGGGCGGCTTCTCGATGGGCGGCGAAGTCGCCCTGGGGTTGGCGCTCTCCGGCCAGATTCCGGCCCAGGGCTTTGTGTTGATTGGCCCCGGCGGCCCCTACATGGATGACCTCGACCAGTGGCAGCCGTTATTGGAGCAGGGCCGCGGCCGCGGGCTGCGCGGCCTCATTCTGGCCGGCGAGGCAGATGCCACCATCCCGCTCGACAACATCCGCGAACTGGCAGCGCGCCTTAACCAGCACGGTGTTTCGACTGAATTGGAAACCATCCCCGGGCTGGCGCACGAATACCCGGCGGATTTTAATGACCGCCTGGACTACGCCGTGAAATACATCTTTGGCTGAAATGGAGACCGTTATGCCGCATCCACTGGTGGTACAACTGCGTTTTGCGCGGGCCGAGTTTGCCCGCGGGCTGGCGGGCGTGACGGACGAGGAAGGCCGCCGCCGCTTTGAGCCGCTGAACTGCATCGGCTGGATGGTTGGGCATCTTGCCAGCCAGGAAAATTACTACTGGGTGCGGGCCGCCCAGGATATTAAACTGCACCCGCAGGTGGTGGAACTGACTGCCAGCGGCCGCCCGCCCAGCACGCCGGACGTGAGCGCCATGTGGGCGGCGTGGCGCGACATCACCGCCGCCGCTGATCCATTTCTGGAGACGCTGGATAGCGAGGCATTGACCCGCCACCTGGAATTCAAAGGCCGCGCCCTGCCGGAGAGCATCGGCACGATGCTGTACCGCAACATTTATCATTACTGGTATCACCTCGGCGAGGGCATGGCGGTGCGGCAACTGCTGGGTCATACCGGCCTGCCGGAGTTTATCGGGGATATGACGGCGGTGGTCTATCGCATGGAGGAAGAGTAGCCCGCACGGTTGCGCATTTCAATTCGCGTTTTGGGCTTTTATGCTATCCTCAATCTTATGAAACGCCTTCCCCTTGTGTTGATGTCTTCGCTGGTATTGGCAGCCTGCGTGCGCAGCGCGCCCATCGCCGAACCCACGCCGTTTGAATTCCCGACTCTAGCCCCCCCCACGGCGGTGATTGTGGCGGCCAGCCCCAGCGCTGCGCCCACCGGTGACAGCCCGGCCGCGCCGACCCCCACGCCCTTCATTATCACTCCCACCAGCGCCTTCAGCCCCACGCCCGAGCCGAGCGCCACGCCCGAACCCATCGTTGAAACCGAGCAGGCCGAGCAGGCCGCCACCCGGGCTGCCCAACCCACCGCCAGCCGCACCCCCGCGCCGACTCCCTCTGACCCGCCCTTTGACCCGGTGCAGACCTTTGGCGGGCCGCGCCTCACGCATGCCGCCATGGGCACGCAATACTGGGCTGACCGAACGACCGGCCGCCTGCCGAACACCAGCGAAATCCAGATGACCAGCGATGCCGCCGGCAATATCAGCGTGACTGGCAAGTTCCGCGAGTTTGATACCTGGTGGTTCTCCGGCCCGTATCTGGAAGAGTTGTATGTGGAGATGGATGTCACCACCGGCGCGGTGTGCAGTGGGCGCTCGTCCTACGGGCTGATTCTGTACGGCCCAGAGGCCGGTGCCAGCAGCAGCGGCGCCCGCGGCTACATCGTGGCATTTGCCTGCGATGGCACCTACCTGCTGCGCCGCCTGAACAGCAGCAATCCCTACTCGGCGGATGCGCTGTTTGCTTACCAGGCCGACGACCTGATTCTGGCCGGGCCGAACCAGAGCAACAAACTGGGCGTGCTCATCCGCGATGGCGCAATCAGCATTTATGCCAATGGCTACCTGATTGCCACTGCGCTGGACAGCACCTTCAGCGGCGGGCGTTTTGGCCTGTATGTAAACGCCGGTGACACCGACAATTTCACTTACACGATGACCAACCTGCGGTTGTGGGATTTGCGCGACACCCGCTAAGGCATCCAATCCATTGCCAATAAAAAAGCGCCCTGCGAATTCGCAGGGCGCTTTGCTTTCTGTCAAAACGAGGCTAGGCGGCCGGCAGGGCTTCCAGTTCGTCCACCATGCGGGCGAGGACATCAAAGCCACCCTGCCAGAATTCCGCCTTGCGGATGTCCACCCCGGCGGCATCCAGAATCTCCACCGGCGGCATGGAACCCCCGGAGGACAGAATCTTGAGGAAGCGCGGCACGAAGGACTGGCCCTCTTTTTTATATTGCTGGTAGAGCGCCAGCACGAGCAACTGCCCAAAGGCATAGGCGTACACATAGAAGGGGTAGTAATAGATGTGCGGGATGGAAACCCACTCCCATTTGATCTCTTCGCCGATTTCGAGCGCATCGCCAAACTGGGTCTTGAGGTTTTCCATGTAAGCCGCATTCAGGTCATCCACCGAGGCGCCTTCCTGTACCATCTTGTGCGCCGTGCGCTCAAAGATGGCAAAGAAAATCTGGCGCATGATGGTGGCGTAGTTGTCATCCACCTGGGCGAAGAGGATGTCGCGCTTGACCGCCTCGTCTTTCTCATGGGCCAGCATGTAGTCCACCAGCACCATTTCAGAGAAGGTGCTGGCGGTTTCGGCCAGCGGCAGGGTGCTGTGGAAGTTGAAGACGTTATGGTGTTCGGCCAGCATGGCGTGAATGGCGTGGCCTAGTTCGTGCGCCAGCGTGCTGACGTCGCGGGCGCTGCCGTCGTAGTTCACCAGCACGAAGGGGGTCACGGCCGGGTCGCCGGAGGAGCAGAAGGCCCCGCCGCGCTTGCCCTTGCGCACTTCGCTGTCAATGTGGTCTTCATCAAAGACGCGCTGGGCGAGGGTTTTCACCTGGCCGTCAAACCCGCCAAACGAGTCGAGCGTCATCTGCACCGCTTCGCGCCAGTCGTACTTCTTGTCCGACGCGGACACCGGGGCGTAGATGTCGTAGCGGCGCAGTTTGTCCATCTTCAGCAGGCGGGCTTTCATCTTGAAGAAGCGCTGGAACACGCCGCCGTTCTTCTGGGCCACATTCAGCAGGGTTTCGACCACTTCGTCCGGGATGTCATTATTGAGGTTGCGAACGGCAATCGGCGCTTCAAAGCCGCGCAGGTCGATGTTTTCGTTGTGGTAATCGCGCACGAGGGTCTGGTACATGTTGCCGAGAATCGGGCCGTCGTTGCCGTACACCTTGTAGAGTTCCTGGTAGGCGGCGGCGCGCAGGTCCGGGTTGGGGCCCTGCACGAGGGTCATCAGTTGGCCGCGGGTCATTTCCTTGATTTCACCATCCACTTCCAGGCGGAAGACATAGCGGTCGGTGATCATGCTGTACAGGGTTTGCAGGGCGCTCTGGCCGGTGACGTTCTTGATGTTGAGGATTTTCTCCTCGGCTTCGCTCAAGGTGTAGGGCTTGAAGTTGCGGATTTGCTGCAGGAAGTATTTGTATTCCCCGGCGTCCTTCATCAGGCGGTCTGCGGCGGCCTGGTCCAGCCCCTTCCACCACAGGCTGAAAAACAGGGTGCGGTTCTGCATGGTGGCCATAAACTGGTCCACTTTGGCCTGCAGGCTCTGGGCGGTCTGGTTCTGGGTGTCTTCTGAAAAATACAGCCCGGCAAACTGGGCGACTCGGTTGGCGATGCGGCTGGAGGCTTCCTGGTGTTCTAGGGCATCCATGAACTCTTCAAAGTCCATGTCGGCCGAGAGTTTCTCGCGCAACCCCTCAAACTTCGTAACGCGGCTTTCAAGTTCCTTGAAGGCGGCATCCAGTTCGGGGGTGGCGGGCCCGGGGTAGAGGTCGCTTAAATCCCAGCGGCCCAGTTGGGTAGCGGCGGTGGCTTCGGTCATCTCGTTCTCTCCTTGGTGTTATGAAATAGAGTTTTTGAATTCGGAATCCTGCTGGCGCAACTGCTGGCGCAGGCGGTCAATCGGGTAACGCTGGCCGTCCTGCTCGTAGTGCCAGACCTCCCAGCCGTTGGCCGGGCCGTTGGCGAGTTCGCGTGCCAGGGCGTGAATCGAGGCGCGCTGCTGATTGTACTCCAGCAACCCGTCGGCGCGTACCTGCGCAAAAATCTCTCCAGATTTTCTAAGGAAGAGTTTCTGGCCGGGGTGCAGCAGGCCGGCTTCCAGCAGGCGGCCAAAGGGCAGGCGTGGCAGTTTGCGCGGGTTGGGCGTGGCAAACAGGCTGTCTTCTGCCTCCGGGGTCGGGATGGCGGCGATGCGCTTCCGGGCGACTGCGATATAGGCCGGGTCGCGTTCGATGCCAATCCAGTGGCGGCGCAACTTTTTGGCGACTGCACCGGTGGTACCGCTGCCGAAAAACGGGTCCAGAATCACATCGCCGGGGTGAGTGCTGGCGAGGATGACCCGGTAGAGCAGAGCTTCCGGCTTCTGGGTGGAGTGGGCGCGTTCGCCGTTGATTTTGATGCGCTCGGCCCCGCTGCATAAAGGGATTTCCCAGTCGCTGCGCATTTGCTTGTCATCATTCAGCCCCTTCATGGCGTGGTGGTGAAACGTGTAAGGTGCGCCGCGTTCCTTTTGCGCCCACAGCAGGGTTTCGTGGGCGTTGGTAAAACGTACGCCGCGAAAATTCGGCATCGGGTTGGTTTTGACCCACACAATGGAGTTCAGTAACCAGAAATCCAGGTCCTGCAACAGCGCGCCAATGCGGTGGATGTTGTGATAGCTGCCGATAACCCACAGCGCCCCGCTGGGTTTGAGTACCCGGCGGCAGGCCGCCAGCCAGGCGCGGGTGAAGTCATCGTAGGCGGCAAAATCGGCGAACTGGTCCCATGCATCGTCCACCGCGCTGACCTTGGTGCGGTTGGGGCGGTAGAGGTCGTTTTGGAGTTGGAGGTTGTAGGGTGGGTCGGCAAAGACGAGGTCCACGCTTTCAGCCGGTAAAGCGGCCAGCGTCTGGATGCAATCGCCTTGCAGTATCTGGTCCAGCGGAAGTTGGGCGGGCATGGGTTCAAAAATTATACCCGCGCCGTCAGGCCGCCCGCCTT